>NZ_JBSFIK010000025.1:104746-128898 GCF_053597535.1 Streptomyces sp. NPDC001348
TGTGACGCTGATGAGGGCGTCTCCCAGGGTCAGGGCCGGCTGGGAGGCGGCCAGGGTGCCGGCCCGCAAGGTCCACTGGAGCAGCAGTACGCTCAGCAGACCGGTGGCGGCACCGGCGTAGGTGTGCCAGGTGGTGAGGACCGCAGCGGGCCCTTCCGGGAAACGACCGGTCACCTCCTTGATGAGCGCGGCGGTGACCGCGAAGCACGCGGCGGTCGCGGTGCCGAGCGTGGCGGCCTGCAGGGGGCCACGCATCCGGCGTGCGGCTCCCAGCAGGATGGCGACACAGCCCGCAAGCCCGCCTCCCACGGCGAGCCAGCGCAGGTCGGCGGCCCGGTTGCTGCCGGGGGACGGGGACGCGCTCAGCAGGAACAGGGCCAGTCCGCCCGCGAGCATCACGAAGGACCGCCATGTCCCGGCGCCGGGGCGGTGGCGGAACACCACCGCGCCCACGAGCAGCGTGAACAGCAGCTCGGTGGCCAGCAGCGGCTGCACGACCGAGAGCTCCCCGGCGTCCAGGGCGATGACCTGGAAGACCGCCGAAAGCCCCATGGCCGTTGCTCCGGCCCACCAGTACGGACGGCTCAGGAGTCCCGCGAGGCGGGCCGCCGCCGCCCTGGCACCCCGGCCGGTGACCTCGTCCGGCTCGACGGCGGCCCTGCGCTGCAGGACGGCGGCCGCCGCGTTGGACAGCGCGGAGAGCAGGGCCATGACGACGGTGAGCACGTTCATGCGAATGCCTGTCGTTCACGGGAGGACCCGGAGGGGCGGCCGTCGCACATCCGGTGGTGGACAGAGGCGGGCGGGGCGAACAAAGACGTAACCGCCGTACACAGTGATAAACCTACCCACACCGGCTACGCATGACGGGTGGACACCGGCCGGGGCGTGTTAGCCGGCCGGTACGGCGGATACCTGTTGCTCACTGTCCGACACGAGGTGGCCATGCCGCAGACTCATCCCTGCCAGTGCCGGTACCTCCCGGCTTCTCGCCCGCCCCGACACCCTCTCGCACCCGGGCGGTTCGCCGCCGGACCGCCGGGGTGCCCGTCATGAGCCGTCTGCTCCTGATCAGCGCGAGCATGGGGGCCGGGCACGACGCGGTGGCCGTCGAACTGGCCCGGCGCCTGGGCGCGGCCGGGCACGAGACGGTTCACACGGACGTACTGGAGATGCTGCCCGCCCGCACCGGCGCCGCACTGCGAAGCTTCTACCGTGCGACGGTCCGGCACGCCCCCCTGCTCTACGCGGGTGTCTACGCCGCCTTCTTCCGCGCCGGCGCCGGTCCACGGCCGGGCAGCGCACCGCTCGCCGCCCTGGCCGAGGACCGCCTGCGGGCCGAGGTGGCGAGTGCGCGCGCCGACGCCGTCGTCGGGGTCTTTCACCTCGCCGCCCAGCTGACCGGCAGGATGCGGGCCCTGGGGCGGTTGACGGTGCCCAGCGCGGTGGTCGTCACCGACTTCGCCGTCCACCGGCAATGGCTGCACCCGGGCAACGACCTCTATCTGTGCCTCACCCCGCGGATCGCCCAGGACGTGCGGCACCGCCTGGGACGACCCGCCACCGCCTGCGGCCCGCTGCTGCCTGACCGCTTCCACCCGCACCCGGCGGGCGAGGCGTCCTGGCGGCAGCGCCTCGCGGTCGACGGCGGGCGACCGCCCGTGCTGCTGTCCTCGGGCGCGTGGGGGGTGGGAAGCCGGCTCGACGCGACGGCCCGGCTGCTGGCCGGCGCCGGCTACCTGCCGGTCGTCCTGTGCGGGCGCGACGACCGTCTGCGCCATCGGCTGTCGCAGGCACCGGGGACGCTCGCCATGGGCTGGGTGGACGACATGCCGGGCCTGATGGCGGCATGCGCGGCACTCGTCGACAACGCCGCGGGGCAGACCGCACTCGAAGCACTCGCCGTCGGTACCCCGGTCGTCGGATACCGTCCGATCCCCGGGCACGGCGCGGAGGGGGTGCGCCGGATGGCGGCGCTCGGACTGACCGAGTACGCCGCCGACTCCTGGCAACTGGTGCAGGCCTTGGACCGCCTCACCTCGCACGGTCCGGCACCGGACAGCCGGGCCCCGGCCGGCGGCCGGCTCTTCCGGGGCGATGTCGTTCGCCCGCTGGAACAGCTCTCGGCCCCGGCAACGATCTGACGGTCACCGGGCGTCGGTGCCGCCGTCATGTGCGGGCCCCGCGATCCCGTGCTCGCCGAGCGTGCCGACTCTCAGGCCCGCCGCCCGGCAGGCGCCGACCAGGCCGGGCAACGCGTCCAGCGCGGCCCGCCAGCAGCCCGGTGCGGCGTGGCGGTCGGTGTCGTGCAACAGCACCGTGCCGCCGCCCCGCAGGTCCGGCAGGACGGTCGCGGCCACGGAGTCGGCGGTGGCGTGTGCGGTCCAGTCGCGGCCCCACGCCGTCCACAGGACCGGGCGCAGCCCGGTGCGGCGCGCGGCCAGCAGCCGGTCTCCGGTCAGGATGCCGTACGGGGGCCGGTACCAGGTGGGGAAGACACCGGTCACCTGCGCCACCGCGTGCGCGGCTCGCGCCAGCTGCCTGGCCTCCCTGACGGGCGCGGGCCACCAGGGGCGGTTGTGGGTCCAGCCGTGTACGGCGAGTTCATGACCGCGCCGGACGATGTCGTGGCTCAGCCGCCGGTGGCGCAGCACCTGCTCGCCCACCACGAAGAACGTGGCACGGACCGCCAGCTCGTCCAGCGCGGCGAGGAACGCGGGCGTGGAGCGGGGGTCGGGCCCGTCGTCGAAGGTGAGTGCCACATGGTCCGGTGCACCGACGCCCGCCAGCACCGGCAGCCAAGCCCGCCGTGGGCCGGAGAGCCAGGAACCGGCAGGCACGACATGGGCCGCGGCGACCAGCGCCGGGACGACGGCGGCGGCCGCGGTGAACAACCGGTCCCGGCCGACGCCGCCCCGCATCTCCCGCACGTCCGCGCCTCCCGCACCGCTCGCTGTCGCCCGGCTCACCCGAACCGAGCCGCCAGACGCCGGTACAACGTGGGGGAGAGGCCGCGCACCGCGACCGGCACACGCAACCAGCCGGGTACGAACACCTCGTCGCGTTCCGCGCGTACCGCCGCGACGACCGCCGCCGCCACCCGTTCGGAGGAGATCGGACGGGGGTGGCTGCGGGAGTACGGCACCCCTCTGCGGGCGAAGAAGGGAGTTTCCACCACCCCCGGCACGACGTGGGTCACCTGCACCCCCGTGCCGTGCAGCTCGTAGCGCAGCGCGTCGGCGAAGGCGCCGAGCCCCGCTTTCGCCGCGGAGTACACCGCTTCCTCCCGTACCCCGACGCAGCCGGCCACGGAGCCGATCAGTACCAGCCGGCCCCGGCGCCGCGCCACCATCCGGGGCAGGAGCTGCCGGGCCAGATGCACCACCGAGGCCAGGTCCACGGTGAGCACCCGGTCCACCTCACCGCCGGGCATCGAGGTGAACGGCCCGGCCCAGCCGCATCCGGCGGCGGCGACCAGCAGGTCGACGCCGGGCACCTGCCGAAGGGCCTGGTCGGCCAACCGCCGGGCGCCGTCGGCGTCGGCCAGGTCGCACGGAATCGCGACGCCGGACGTCTCGTGCGCCACCGAGTCCAGCCGGGCACGGTCACGTCCCGAGAGCAGCAGCGCCCAGTGGTCCTTCGCCAGGGCCCGGGCGACGGCCGCCCCGATTCCCGAGGAGGCACCCGTCACCAGCGCCACCCCCGCTGTGGGCACGGCGCCCGGGGCGAGGGAGCGCGAGGCCGGGTACGAATCCGCCGTGGCGCGTCCCAAGCTGACCTCCCTGAGCGATGGGCACCGTCTCCGCCCCGCCGGCCCTGTGCATACGAGTACGACGATTGCACCGACCACCGAGGGGTAGCCCGAGCTCACGGCTTTCAAACTCCGGGGTGGCGCACGAAGGCGAAGGACTGAGCCGGTCGGGTGACTTTGTGAAACGGTCCCCGGCGGGGGTCAAGCCGTCGGGAGCCATCGCACGGGCCGGGCAGGAGGATGACAGGCCGTGGTGTACCTCTACAGCCTTCCCGCCGCGTGTCTGCTGGGCTTCGGCTTCGTCCTGCAGCAGCACGCGGCCGGACGTGAACCGCTGTCCCTGATGCTCTCCTTCCGGCTGCTGCTGGACCTCGTGCGGGTGCCGCTGTGGCTGGCAGGCATCGGCTGCATGGTCGTGGGCCAGGTCCTCGGCGCGCTCGCGCTGACGCACGGCAGCCTGGCCCAGGTGGAGCCGCTGCTCGCCACGAACCTGCTCTTCGCGATGGCACTCGCCCGGTGGATGGGCGATCAGCCGCTGGGCTGGTCGGGGTGGCTCGGTGTGCTCGCCCTCAGCGGCGGCGTGACGGCCATCGTCCTGGCGGGGCGCGCGCACACGGGGCAGGGTCCCGTCGGTGGGCTGCGGCAGTGGCTCGTGATCGGCTGCGTACTGGGGCTGGCCGGGCTCCTCGTCGTCCTCGCCCAGCACCTGCGACTGCTGCACCGGCCGCCCTTCCTGGCCGCTGCCGCCGGCACGCTCTACGGCCTCCAGGACGCGCTCACCCGCGTCTGCGGCGGCATCCTCTCGGACCGGGGGGTCACCGGGCTGCTCGTCTCCTGGCAGCCATGGGGCGTCGTGGCCCTGGCGGTGGTGGGGCTGCTGCTGGTGCAGAGCGCGTTCGAGGCCGGGCCGTTGCGGCTGTCGCTGCCCGCGCTGAGCGCCACCGAACCCATGAGCGGCATCGCCTGCGGCATCGGCTTCCTGCACGACGAGTTGCGCACGGACCCCGGCGCGCTGGCCTGGCAGGCGGCGGGAGTGGTCGCGGCGATCACCGGCGTCTTCGTCCTCGGGCGGCACCCCGTCATGCCCAGCGGCGAGCGACGCCCCGAACCACCGCCGCACCACCACCCGCACCGCTCCCGGAACCGGCCTGGCCGTCATGGCCCCGGCCGGTGAGCGGCCACCGTGCACCGGCTTGTGCTGTTTTCACCCTTATGCGTGGTTTTGTGTCGTCGGGTGAGTACCCCGCCCCGCCGGAAGGGTCAGGAATCGGACCCCTGACGCAGGAGGCGGCCATGACCGACCAGACCCACACCAGCATGGAGTCGCACCCGGACATCCTGGAGATGAGGGAGCGTCATGTCAGGGCCGAGCGGGCGGCGACGACGCAGCAGGGACAGGCGCTCGAGACGCTGGCCCTCCTCACCGGCCTGTACCTGGCGGCATCGCCCTGGATCACGGGCTTCAACGGCCTCAGCACCCTGGCCGTGAACAACCTGATCACCGGTATCGCGTACGCGCTGCTGCTGAGCGGCTTCGGCCACGCCTACGAGCGCACACACGCCCGGGCGTGGGCGGCCGCACTGCTGGGAGTCTGGACCATCATCTCGCCGTGGGTGGTGGCGGGAAACGTGGACACGACGCGCACCGTGATCAACAACGTCGTCGTCGGCGTCGTCGGGCTGCTCCTCGCGCTCGCGGCCAGTGCGGCGGCGGGCAGGACCGACAGGGGCACCCGTAGCCGCCCCGCCCGGATGGATCGCTGACGTGGCATACCGCTGACGGGTACTCGCTCCGCGGTGGGCCGGGCACAGCTGCCCGGCCCCCGCCGGCCGAGGAGGCACCCACGGGACTGCGCGATCGCGTGCTGGTGGTGACCGGAGCGTCCAGCGGTGTCGGGCGGGCCACGGCGGAGGCCTTCACCCGCGGGCCGCGCCACTTAGCCCTTGGTTGCCATCGGCCGCCCGGTGCCGCCCGGCACCCGTGGCCGGAGGGCGGCTCAGGCCATGTCCGAGCCGCGCAGCAGCAGCTCCGCCACAGCCGCGCCGGCCACCACGATGGCCGCACGGAACGGCCACCGGCTTCCGGCCCCCGACGGCACGGCCGTACCCGCGACGGCGACGATCCCGGCCGTCCCCGCCAGCGTCCAGTCCCAGACCCCCATCGTCCCGGGCGGCCCGGCGACGACCACACCCAGCGCCGTCAGCATGACGAGCGGGGCCAGCCACCGGCAGGCGGGACGGCCCAGCCGCTGGGGGAGTCCGCGCACGCCGGTCGCGAGATCGTCCTCGATGTCGGGAAGGACGTTCACGACGTGTGCCCCCACGCCCAGCATCGCCCCCGCGGTGACGGCCCACCAGGCGGGCCACGAGGGGGCCGGCAGACCCAGGGTGACGAACACCGGCAGTGAACCGAAACCCGCGGCATAGGGAAGCGGGGAGAGCGCCATGCGCTTCAGGCGCAGGTTGTAGGCCCAGCCGGAGGCCACACCGCCCAGGTGGGCCAGTCCCGCGGCGGCGCCGCTCAGCAGGGACAGCGGCACGCACAGGGCGAGGGCCGTCCCGGCCGCGAGGGCCGCTGCCCGGGGCGGGAGTTCCCCGCGGGCCACCGGCTTGTCGCCGCGTCCGCACACCCTGTCGCGGTGTGCGTCGGCCGCGTCGTTGCACCAGCCCACCGAGAGCTGACCGGCCAGCACGGCCAGGCCCACCGTCGCCGCCCCCGTCGCCCCGCGGCCCGCCGCCACGGCGAGGGCGGTCACGAACACGGTCACGGCGACCGCCGGCTCCGGATGGCAGGCGCGCAGCAGCACCGGCGCACGGTGTGCCGGGCGCCGGAGAGCCCCAGACGGGTGGAGAGACACGTAGGCAAGGTAATCGGGTGCCCCGTACGCGGAAGGCATGAGCGACATGCGTGTCCCCGTGATCGTCGAGCATGTCCCGTCCCTGCCCGCCGCGCCGCGCCGCACGACCGCGCCCGCCACGGCGACCGCGATCGCCGCCGTCCACACCGCGCTGCCGCCCCACCGCTACAGCCAGGAGGATCTCACCGAACTCATCGGCGACCTGTGCCTGCCCCCGGGAGCGGACCGTTCCCTGCTGCGCCGTCTGCACGCGTCCGCCGGAGTACGCACCCGCCATCTCACCCTGCCGATCGAGCGGTACGCCGGTCTCGGCGACTTCGGGCAGAGCAACGACGCATGGCTGGCGTCGGGCCTGGAACTGGGCGCGCAAGCCCTCACGTTCGCCCTCGCACGGGCGGGGCTCCGGCCCGCCGATGTCGACCTGCTGGTGTGCGCCTCCATCACCGGAGTCGCCGCCCCGTCGCTGGACGCCCGGCTGGCCGGACGCCTGGGCCTGCGACCCGACGTCAAAAGGCTTCCGGTCTTCGGTCTGGGCTGCGCTGCAGGCGCCGCCGGACTCGCCCGGGTACACGACTACCTGCGCGGGCACCCCGGAGACACCGCGGTGCTGCTCACCGTCGAACTGTGCTCGCTGACGCTCCAGCGAAGCGACGCCTCCCGTGCCAACCTCGTCGCCGGCGCCCTGTTCGGCGACGGCGCGGCCGCGCTCGTCGCACGCGGCGGCGACAGCGCCGGTTCCGCGGCGTCCGGGCCCTCGGTGGTCGCCACACGCAGCCACCTGTACCCGGACACCGAACGGCTCCTCGGGTGGGACATCGGAGCCGGCGGATTCCGCGTCGTCATCGACGCCGGTGTTCCGGGCATCGTACGCAGCCATCTCGGCCGGCACGTGCGCTCCTTCCTGGCCGAACACGGCCTCACCGTCGACGACGTCGGGACCTGGGTGTGCCATCCGGGCGGCCCGAGGGTCCTCTCCGCGGTGAGCGACGCCCTCGGCCTGCCCGGCGACGCACTGGACTGCGCCCGACGCTCCCTCGCCACGGCGGGGAACATGTCCTCCGTGTCCGTACTGCACATCCTGCAGAGCACCTGGGAGTCGCACCGTCCCGAGCCCGGCACGTGGGGGCTCCTCCTGGCGCTGGGGCCGGGACTGTGTTCCGAACTCGTCCTGCTGCGATGGTGAGCGGCCCCATGCCGTGGTACGCGCTCCTCGTCCTCGCCGTCGCCGCGGAACGCGTCGCCGAACTCCTCGTCGCCCGGCGCAACGCGGCCTGGACCCTGAACCGCGCCGGTGTGGAGCACGGCCGTGGCCACTACCCGGTCATGGTCGCCCTGCACACGGGCCTGCTCGTGTGCTGCCTGCTCGAACCCGGCCTCGCCGACCGGCCGTTCCTGCCCGCCCTGGGGTGGCCCATACTGGTGCTCGCGCTCCTGGCCCAAGCCCTGCGCTGGTGGTGCATCACCACCCTCGGTCCCTACTGGAACACCCGGGTCATCGTCGTTCCCGGAGCGCGACTGGTCGGCGCCGGACCCTACCGTCTGCTGCGCCACCCCAACTACGTGGCGGTCGTCGTGGAGGTCGCCGCCCTGCCGCTGGTGCACTCCGCATGGCTGACCGCCACGGTGTTCACCGCGGCCAACGCGGTGCTCCTCACGGTACGTGTCCGCTGCGAGAACGCGGCCCTGGCCCGGGCGGTGCCCGCGTGAACGGCGGCCACGACCTGCTGATCGCCGGAGGCGGACCCGCCGGCCTCGCCACCGCCCTGCACGCCGCTCGCGCCGGCCTGGACACCGTCGTCGCGGAGCCACGCAGGGCTCCCGTGGACAAGGCGTGCGGTGAGGGCCTGATGCCCGGCGCCCTCCGCGCCCTGACCCGCCTCGGCCTGGAGATCCCCGGCCACCCGATCGCCGGCATCCGCTACGTCCAGGGCGCCCGCCGGGTCCAGGCCGCGTTCCGGCACGGATCCGGCCTCGGCGCGCGCCGTACCGACCTGCACGGTGTCCTGCACAGGGCCGTTCTGGACGCAGGGGTGCCGGTCCTCCCCCTGGCCGTCCAGGACGTACGGCAGGACGACACCGGCGTGACCGTACCGGGTACGGGACTGCGCGCCCGGTGGCTGGTCGCCGCGGACGGACTGCACTCACCCGTGCGCCGGAGCCTGGGCCTGGACGTGCGGACCCACGGGTCGGGAGCCCCCCGGTACGGGCTGCGCCGGCACTACGCGGTGCCCCCCTGGTCGCCTTTCGTGGAGGTGCACTGGGGAGCGCACGCGGAGGCGTACGTCACCCCGCTCGGCCCCGCACTCGTCGGCATCGCCCTGCTCACGGCCCGGCGAGCACCCTTCGCCGCCCAACTGCGGAGCTTTCCGGAGCTGGCCGCCCGCCTGCCGCCGCACACGGCCGTCACCGCGGTGCGGGGCGCCGGCCCGCTGCGCCAGACGGTCCGTACCCGCGTCCACGGGCGGGTGCTCCTCGTCGGCGACGCCGCGGGATACGTCGACGCGCTGACCGGTGAGGGCGTCCGGCTGGCCCTCAGCGGCGCCGAGGCTCTGGTCGCCAACGTGCTCCGGGGCACCCCCGACCGCTACGAGACCGACTGGCGCCGTGCCACCCGCCGCCACCGGGTGCTGACCGACATCCTGGTCAGGGCCCGCCGGCGGCCCGTCCTCGCCGCACGCATCACCCCCACGGCCGAACGCCTGCCGGGCCTCTTCGCGGCGGTGGTGAACGCGCTGGCATGACCGTCGGGGTGCTCCCGATCGGCGCTGTGCGGTCGCGGCCACCCGCCGCCTGGGACAGCCTGGGAGACAGCCGTCGGGCCGACCGGCGCCGTGCGCCGAGACGGTCGGCGCTGCCCTGAATCGGGAGGACCCATGACCGGCGCGATGCCGCACGCCGACGACGCCGGCGAGGCTGACGACGTCGTCACCTTGCTGACGCTGCAGCACAACCAGATTCGTGACCTCTTCGCCGAGGTGGAGAACGCCGCGGCCGACGACCGTACGGACCCCTTCCGCAGACTCGTCCGTCTCCTGGCCGTCCATGAGACGGCCGAGGAGGAGGTGGTTCATCCCTCGGCCCGCCGCGCCTTCGAGGACGGGGGACAGGTGGTCGACGACCGCCTGGCGGAAGAACGATCCGCGAAGGAGAAGCTGAGCCGGCTCGACGACCTGGGCACCGACGACCCGGACTTCATGCCGCTGTTCCGTGAGCTGCGTGCGGAAGTGCTGCGGCACGCGGCTTCGGAGGAACGGTACGAGTTTCCCCGGTTGCGCGAGAAGGCCGGAGCCGCGCAGCTCGCCTTGCTGGCCGGGGCCGTCCGGGCCGCCGAGGCCCTGGCGCCCACCCGGCCGCACCCGGGCGTGGAAACAGTGGCGGAGAACCTTGCCGCCGGCCCCGTGGCGGCTGTGATCGACCGGACACGCGACGCGGTCCGCAAGGTGATGGACAAGACGACCTGACTACCCGACCGGGCTTGAGGTGGCACCGTACATGCGCAGGAAGCTGACCGAAACGGGACTGGCCGAGAGCTCGGTGCGATGGAGGCTGATGCTGGCCAGCACGACGATGCTCTTCGTCGAACTGGCGCTGATCAGATGGACGGGCGCGAACGTCGTCCACCTCAGCTACTTCTCCAACTTCATCCTGCTGGGCTCGTTCCTCGGCATCGGCATCGGGTTCCTGATCCCCGCCGCGCGGGGACAGTGGCTCAAACGCTGGACACCGGTACCGCTCGCTCTTCTCGTCGTCCTGGTGCGCGCCTACCCGGTCCAGGTGCGCCAGAGCAGCGAACAGGTCATCTACTTCACCGCCGTGAAGACCACCGGTTTCCCCGAGTGGGTGACCCTGCCGGCCATCTTCCTGCTGACCGCGGTCATCATGGCCGGCATCGGCAAGATCACCGCCGACCTCTTCCGCCGACTGCCCTCGCTCGACGCCTACCGCTACGACCTGCTCGGCAGCATCATCGGCTCGGCGTCCTTCGCGCTGCTGTCCTGGCTCCGAGCCCCGTCGGTCGTGTGGGGTGCACTCGCCGCCGCGGCCCTGTTGATCCTCGGCGGGCGGCGCAACACCCTGCTGTACGGCATTCCCCTCACGGCGATGGTCGTCGCGCTGTTCATGGAGACGACGAACGGCATCTCCTGGTCGCCCTACTACAAGATCCAGCTCAAGGCCTCGCGGTCCACCACACGGGCCTACGACATCTCCGCCAACGGCGTCCCGCACCAGAGCATCGAGCCGCTTCCGGCGCTCCTGCGGGAGAACTCGCCGTACCGGCAGGCGTACGACCGGACACCGCACAACCCGCACCGGCGCGTGCTGGTCATCGGGGCCGGCAACGGCAACGACGTCGCGGTCGCCCTGGCGCGCGGAGCGGCGCGCGTGGACGCGGTGGAGATCGATCCCCGGCTCCAGCAGATCGGTGCCCAACTGCATCCCGCCAAGCCGTACGACGATCCCAGAGTGCACGTCCACATCGACGACGGCCGGGCTTTCCTGGAGCGGACCGACACCAAGTACGACCTCGTCGTCCTGGCGTTGCCGGACTCGCTGACGCTGGTGTCCGGAGCGAGCAACCTGCGTCTGGAGAGTTATCTCTTCACGCGGCAGGCGTTCGAGGCCGCGCGTGACCACCTGACGCCGCACGGTGCGTTCGCCATGTACAACTACTATCGCAAGAGCTGGTTGATCGACCGCTTCGCCGGCACCCTCGACGACGTCTACGGCCATGCTCCCTGCATGACGACGTTCAACAAGAACGCGGCGGTACTGGTGGCCGGGATGACGACCGCCGACCAGTCCTGTGAGCGCGTCTGGCAGCCCAGCGGCGCGGTTCCGGCGGCCGCCACCGACGACCACCCCTTCCCGTATCTGCTCCACCGGGACATCCCCACGCTGTATCTGGGCGCGCTGGGCGCGATCCTGCTGGTGACGCTCCTGTCGGTACGGCTGACCGGGGTGCGTGTCCGGCGCACCCTCCGCTACGCCGACATGTTCCTGCTGGGCGCGGCCTTCATGCTGCTCGAAACCAAGAACGTGATCGGTTTCGCCCTGTACTTCGGTACGACCTGGCTGGTCAACGCGCTGGTCTTCATCGGTGTCCTGCTCGCCGTCCTCGCGGCGGTCGAGGTCCGGCGCAGGGTGCTACGGGTCAACCAGCCACTGCTGCAGCTGCTGCTCTTCGGCACGCTGGCGGTGGCCTGGCTCGTCCCGGCGGACGCCGTGCTCTCGTTGCCCTTCGCCGGGCGGCTGGCCGCGGCCATCGCCCTTGCCTTCGCACCGATCTTCTGTGCCAACCTGATCTTCTCCGACCGCCTCGCGTCCGCCCCGGACCCGACGTCCGCGTTCGGCGCGAACCTGCTGGGCGCGCTCACCGGGGGCACGCTCGAATATCTGGCCCTGGTCACGGGCTACCAGGCGCTGCTGCTGCTCGTCGCGGCGCTCTACCTGGGAGCGTGTGTCGCCATGCGCTTCACCGGGCGCGGGCAGGGCGGGCGGACGACGCGGTCGCCGGAGGAGTCGGTGGCTCTCAGGAACTAGGCCGCCCCGGCTGCCGCGCCGCCGCCGCTGCAGATTCAGCCGGCCTTCTGCCGCTCGCGCAGTTCGTGGACGTTCGAGACGTTCAGCGTGCCGTCGTTCTGCTCGTAGTGGGACAGGGCGAGGCCGAGGCCGAAGAAGGTGGGGGCCCACTCGCCGACGAAGAGGCCCCAGCGGTCGGCGCGGTCCAGGCCGGTGCCGGGTTCCAACTTCAGGCTGCCGGCCCAGGCGGCCACGCTGAAACCTATGGAGGCCAAGCCGGCGAGGTAGGCGTGCTCACTGCGGACGCCCATTTCGTGCATCTTCTTGATGATCATTCGATGGGTCTCCGTTCTGTGGGGGTTCGTGAACGGAGTCCCCCGACCGGCTTACCTTATTCATGCGATTTACAGCGTTATGCACTTTTTGCTCTTCGGTTCGGCGGCCGTCAGTCGATTCCGGACCGTTCCACACCGGCCACGATCCACCGCTGGAAGCACAGGAACACCACCAGCAGGGGCAGAATCGACACGGCCGCCGCGACGAACAGCTCGTGCAGCCTGACGACCTGCGATGTGGTGAAGGACGACAGCGCCACCTGCACGGTCCAGGCACTCTGGTCCTGGCCGATCACCAACGGCCACAGGAAGGAGTTCCAGGCGCCGATGAACACGATCGTCCCGACGGCGGCGAAGACGGGCCGGGCGTTGGGCACGACGATCAGCCAGTAAGTCCGCCAGTAACCGAGTCCGTCGACCTGCGCGGCGTCCTCCAGCTCCGCGGGGAAGCCCAGGAAATACTGCCGGAAGACGAAGCAGGCGAAGGCCGAGAACAACGTCGGGACGATCAGCCCCCGGAAGGTCGAGATCCAGCCCATCGACGACACGAGCACGAAGCTCGGTACGAAGGTGACGGCGGCCGGCACCATCAGGGTGCCGAGGACGGCGTAGAAGACCTTGTCCGCGTGACGGTAGGGGATGCGGGCCAGACCGTACCCGGCGAGTGACGCGAGCAGCAGCGTGCCGAGCGTCGTCGCGACCGCGATGAGCGCGGAGTTGAGCAGGGAGCGGGCGAAGGGCACGGAGGTGTCGTCGAAGAGCTCACGTACGTTCCCCCACTCCAACTCCGAGGGGAAGAAGGTCCATTGCGCAGAGGTGATGTCCTGCTCGCTCGACAGCGCGTTGCGCAGGAGGAGGTAAAAGGGGATGAGGAAGAGCAGGGCCAGCGCGATCAGCAGGACGAGCCGCAGGGCCCGACCGACCCGTACCACCGCGTCCTCCATGGTCACTCCTCCCTCCTGCCCAGACCGAACCAGCGTGCCTGGCCCACCGTCACGACCATGATGACCAGCGCGAGGATCACCGCGCCCGCGCTGCCGAGCCCGAGGTTCTGCCCCTGCCCGAGCGCGATGTAGTAGAGGTAGACCAGCGGCGGACGGGCGTACGGAGGGTACCCGCGAGCGTCGGAGAGGAGGTTGTAGAACTCGTCGAAGGCCTGGAAGGCGTTGATGACGAGGAGCAGGACGACCGCGATCGACGTGGCGCGCAGTTGCGGCAGCGTGATGTGCCGCAGCACCTGCCAGCCGGGCCGGGCCCCGTCGACCTCGGCGGCCTCGTACAGACCGGGATCGATCCGTTGCAGCCCGGCCAGGAAGAGGATCATGTAGAAGCCCGCCTGGAGCCACAGCCGCACCGTCACGATGACCAGCCAGTACCAGGGCGGGTCGGTGGTCGACAGCCAGGCGACGGGGTCACCGCCGAACCAGCCGAGCACGGTGTTGGCAAGCCCGAACCGCACACCGTTGAACACGGACATCTTCCATATGAGGGCGGCGACGACGTAACTGCAGGCGGCCGGAAGGAAGAACACCGACCGGAAGAACGCCTGTGCACGCCGCACCCGGTTCACCATCAGGGCGAGGGCGAGCGAGAGGACGTATGTCGCGGGCACGATGAACGCGGTGAAGACCAGGAAGGTGCGCAGACTGCCGACGAAGGCGTCGTCCGACAGCATGGCCGTGTAGTTGTCGAGTCCGACGAAGTGAGTGGGGGCGACGGTGTTGCGGGCGTCGAAGACGCTGAGGCCGACACTCCACAGCAGCGGCACGTAAGTGAACAGGCCGAGCCCGAGGACGAACGGCCCGACGAAGACCCAGAACCAGAGAGCGCGGTTGTGTACTCTGCGTTCGGCCGTCACGACTTCTTCCTCACCCGGGCGAGTTCGGCCGACACCTTCCGGACGACGCTCTTCAGTTCGCTCTCCGGGTCGGCCCCGCTCTTGATGATCCGGCTCAGCGCGTCCTGGTATGCGGTCTGGCTGGCGGGGGTCCACAGCAGCGGCTGGGCGTAGCCGTGTTCGGTGGTGAAGCGGACGGCATCGGCGGCCGCGCCCGCCTTGAGCTTGTCCGCCTTCTTGGCGAGAGAGATCCGCGCCGGGATGTGGAAGCCGTAGGACAGGGCGAAGTCCTCCTGGTAGTCGGCGCGTTCGATCCACAACCACTTGACGAAGTCCTTGGCGGCCGCCTTGTGCTTGCTGCGCGCGCTGACAGCGGCCCCGTACGCACCGACGGGGACGGAGGGAGCGCCTGATCCGTCCCCGGGGAACGGCAGCACCCCGAAGTCGTCACCGAGTTCCTTCTGTACCAGGGGCAGGGCCCACAGACCGGACCACTGCATGGCGGTCAGGCCCTGGAGGAACGCGGACGGGTCCGACCAGTCGGCCGGGGCGCCGAGGAGCAGGGACTTGTCGGCATAGAGCCGGCGGACCTTGGCGAGGGCACGCGCGGCGGCCGGGTCGTCGAACCCGACCTTGCCGTCGTCCGTGACGAGCTGAAGTCCGGCCGCGTACAGTGGCGTTCCGCCCAGAACACCGGCGCCGCCGTCGTTGCCGAGAAAGAGCCCCTTGGTCTTCTTCGTGGTCAGTTTCCCGGCGGCGTCGACCAGCGCGTCGAGGGTGCCCGGCGGTTCCACACCCGCATCCTTCAGCAGGCTCTTGCGGTAGTAGAGCAGCTGCATGTCGATGACCTGCGGGATGCCCCACACCTTGCCGTCGTACGTCTTCGGGGTGAGCACGGCCGGGTTGAAGTCGTCCCTGACGCCCTCGAGCAGATCGGTGAGATCGACGACCTGCCCGCCCTGGATCTGGTCGAGTGTGGGGCTGCCCTCGAAGACGTCCGGACCGGAGTCGGTGAGCAGCGCGGCCGCGGTCTGCTGGTCGTAGTTGCCCGGCCGCCACTGCACGCTGACGTCGGCCTTCCGGTAGGCCGCCGCGTACCGCTTCACCGCCTGCTCGGTGCCCGCCTCTCCGTACTGGTGGTACCACTGCGACAGCGCGGGCCCCGCACCGCTGCCACCGCCGCGCCCGGTGTTGGAGCCGCAGGCGGTGAGCAGTCCGGCGCCCACCCCCGTGGCGAGCAGTGCCCTGCGACTGATGGTCATCGTGCGCGCCCCCTGACGGATCGTCGGTTCACGGCCCGAAGGTAAGGCATGCACCGTGATCACGGCAGGAAGGTTCGCGTGGTTCATCCGTGTCAAGGGGTGCTCTTGCGCCGAAGGGGGCGGGCCGTCTCACGCACCGTCACCGGCCTCGCCCGGCAGTCGCCAGACGCGGAAACCGGTGATGTGGAAATGGCTCCAAGTGGTGCGGAAGGCGAACCAGCCGCTGGTGTACGGGTCCTCGTCGGTGTAGTCGAAGACCGGTTCGCCGTTGTCCCGGTACTGGATGTGTCGGCCGTCGGAGACCAGCCGGACGTGGTTGGGCTCGTTCGCGGTGAGCAGCGGTGAGGTGTAGTCGTAGAGCAGCGGCCGGGAGCCCGCCACACCGACGTAACGGCGCAGCCGGGTGGTGGTGTTGTAGTTCGCGCCGAGGCCCGCGTAGTACGTGGTCAGGTAGTCGTAGTCGGCCAGTGCGCCGCTGCGGGGCGTGGCGAACAGGTTCCCGGGGGACCGGGAATCCCTGGCGTTCCAGAAGGAGTTCAGGTCACTGACCCGGTCGTTGGGGCCGCCCGCCGACACCGGCGTCGCCGTGAAGTCGATCTCGTACCGTCCGGAGAACGGCCGCTTGAACCACACGGACGCCCCGGCAGGCACGTCGACGTCCAGCACGCCGTCCGTGGCCGTGACTGTGCCGCCGTTCTCCAGTTCCGTCGACCACTGACCGGTGCCGTGCCGGAAGTCGTCGGTGGCCAGCAAGGTGCGGTGCCGGCAAGGGCCTTGCTCGGGCGGTAAGGCGGCACCGGTGGTGAGGGTGGTGGCGACGGCGACGGCGAGGCTCACCAGGGCGGCGGGCCAGGTTTTGCGCATCGGGGGGCCTCTCTGTGGGCGGTGCGGAGCGTGCGGAAACCAACATTTCAGAGCAACGGAAGGAACAGAAGCACAAAGAGACGTTCATCGACGGTCGATCGGTGCCGCACCGATCCGCCGAAACGGCAATCCAAAACGGCGCCGCCGACGTACAGGAACTAGGGCCGCAATCCGGGATACGCCCTCGACCGGCTGCTTTCCCCTGTGGCTGCGGCCATCCATCTCGTGCTTCCGGGAGTCGCGCGAGACGAGGGAAGGAAGGGTGTATCCATCATGCGAGCACAACGTGCGAGGCGCCTCGCCGCGGTTTCCGCGGCCGGCGTTCTCATGGCCGGCGGTGCTGTGATCACCACAGCGGGCACGGCTGCCGCGGCAGTCCCTGAGGCCCACTCCCGAGTGACCTCCTTCGGATGCTTCGACCACGACACCATGCGTTGCTTCGACAACGGTGGTTTCCGCTTCGACAACGGCGGTTTCCGCTTCCACCACCGCGGGTTCTGCTTCGATCACCCGGGGTTCTGCTTCCCCCACCGCTTCGACAACGGATCCGTGGTGATCATCGTCCTCAGGTAGCGGTCGTCGGACACGCGAGGGAGCGAGCCCGTCAAGGCCGCTCCCTCGTCGTACCGACGGCGGTCACCGGGGACGGTCGGTGGCGTCCTCGCGGCTGCCTACGACCGTGCGGGCTGGTTGGCGATCAGCAGGGTGACGTCCGCGGGGCGGAAGCCCAGTCGTGCGTAGACACGAGCGACCGTGTCCTCCGCGTAGGCGAGGAAAACGGTACGCACCCCGTGGGCGCGCGCATGGTCGGCCAGGGCTCCTGTGACAGCGGCTGCCAGCCCTCGGCGGCGGGCCGCGGGCAGGGTGCCGACGCCGCCGATCTCGGTGGTGCCGCCGGCCGGGTGGTAGTGCCCGACGGCCATCGGGGTGCCGTCGGAGGCGAGGGCGGCGATGAGCGTCTTGTGCCCGGCACGGATGGTGGGGCGAACCGCCTCGACCGTGCCGTCCGCGGCCAGTTCCTCGGCCACCGCCGACAGTTCCGCGCGGCCCGTCGGGCCCACCGCGGTACCCGTCATGGCGAAGGCCAGGCGGGGAACGGCGAGAGCTGCGGGCAGGGCCGGGTCGTCGGCCGTCAGCACGCGCAGCGTGACACCGTCCGGCAGGGAAGGGAAGGGGAGGGGGCGGTGCGCGTCGAGGGTCATCAGCGGGCGCTCCGCCACCGGCAGGCCGGCGGCCTCGATACGGGTACGCAGCGTCGGAGCCGCCTCGGCGAGCCATTCAAAGGCTTCCGGCACGCCGAGTTCGCGCTGGCGGGCACGCACCCGGGCGATGTCGGTGGCGATGACGCCGGCGGATCCTGCGACGGGTTGAGCGTGGCTCGGTCCGCCGTAATAAGGGGCGCCTGCTTCCTTGCGTACGAACAGCCTCAACGACCCGAACTCTTCGGTGCCGGCGAACGACAGGGGTGCGGTGGAGTAGTACTGCTCGATACGGTCACGCAGCGAGTCGCTCATGCCGCGCATCCCATCACGGAGCATGGACATGCCGCATCCGGTGAGGACGGCGCGCATCGCCCCGGCTCGGCCGCTCGGGACAGGGCCGGGGACAAGGGCGGGGATTCACCCGCTCTGCGCAGCGAGGCTGCGGCGCCGCAGTTCCTCGCGGAGCCGGGCGAGCGCCCGGTGCAGCGTGCTCTTGACCGTTCCCGTCGACATGCCGAGGGCAGCGGCGGTCTCCTCGGTGGTCATCCGCTCCCAGTACCTCAGCGCGACGACGTTGCGCTGCCTCGCCGGGAGCACCTTCATCACGTCCAGCAGCAGGGCGCGGTCGGCGTGCTGCTCGGTGGAGTCCTCGAGCGGCGTGTCGGGCAGCCGGTCCGTGGGGATGGTCCTGAGCTTGCCGGACCGCCACCACTCCGTACGCGCGTTGATCATCACGCGTCGCAGGTAGGCGTCCGCGAGTTGCTTGTTCGCGATGCCGTCCCAGTGGCGGAACGTCCGTACGAGCGCGGTCTGCAGCAGGTCCTGGGCATCGACCGGATCGGCGACGAGGCGCCGGGCGCACCGCAGCAGCATGGCGTGACGCGTCCGTACGTAGTCCTCGAAGTCCAGCGTCTGGTGCGGGGCTGTGCGCGGATGCATGTGTCGGCTTCCTCTCATGTGCGGGTGTGCGCGGCGTCCGTGCCGTCTGACTCGACCCTTCCGGTGCGGGGATTGAATGGGCAGCCGGGCCCGACACCCTGATCAAAGGGCTGGTCGCAGGTCACGCCCGGAGCACCACAGGAAGCAGGATCAGACCGGGCCCGGAGCCCGCGTCCGTCACACACCTCCACCGGTGTTCTCCGATTACGGCCGGGCGGCTGACCATCAGCCGCCGCACGCCGCTCCGTTTGCCGTCCGTCCAGGTGGGGACCCGGCCGAGCATGAGCGTGATGCCACGCCGCCGGATGCGGCAGAGCCGGGTTCTGGGGCTGCTGGACCGTCTGGAGCGGGAGCCCGGAGCGGATCCGCTGATCAAGGTGCTCCGCAGGGGAGTGCGGGCCGTGCCGCTGGGACGCGGCCGGGATGTGCTGCACGGCAGGTGGCTGGGGCACCCGGTGCATCCGCTGATGGTGCAGGTGCCGATCGGCAGCTGGCTGTCCGCGGCGGTCCTGGACCTGTGGCCCGGCCGCTCCCGGGAGGCGGCCCTGCTGGTCGGTGTCGGGCTGGCCGCCGCCACCCCCGCGGCCCTGACCGGCGCCGTCGACTGGGCGGAACTGCACCCCCAGCAGCAGCGCGTCGGGCTGGTGCACGCCCTGGCCAACACGGCGGCAGTCGGCCTGTACGGCGCCTCACTCACCTGCCGCGTCAGCGGACGGGGGACGGCGGCCCGGGCGTACGGCTTCCTGGGGCTGACGGCCGTCGGGCTGGGCGGCATGCTGGGTGGCCACCTGGCCTATCGCCAGGCGTCCGGCGCCAACCACGCCGAAGAGGTACCCCACCTCGTCACCCAGGGCTGGCACCGGATAGGGGCCGTGGACGAGTTCCCGGTCGGCCGGCCCGTGCGCCGCGGCGTCGACGACGTGCCGGTCCTGGTCGTCCGGGAAGCCGGCGGTACGGTCCACGCGCTGGCCGAGCGCTGCAGCCATCTGGCGGGGCCCCTGTCCGAGGGCACCGTCGCCGACGGCTGCGTCCGGTGCCCGTGGCACGGCAGTGTCTTCCGGCTCTCGGACGGCTGGAACGTACAGGGCCCCGCCACCGCTCCCCAGCCCGCCTTCGACACCCGGATCGTCGACGGTCACGTCGAGATACGCCTGCGGCAACAGGACCGGGACGGACGGGCCACGGGCGGCCGTTGAGCCGCTGACGACAGCACCGGGAGCAGGAGCAGGGGTGCCCCGGCGGCGGGGGAGTACGGCAGTCAATCCCTGTTCGCGCGATGCGGGAGCTGCTCGCGGACCCACGCGGGAGAGGGGTTGGTGTGCGGCCGGCCCCCCACGACCACGGTCGGCACCGTCTCGTTGCCGTCGTTGGCCGCCCGCACCGTCGCGGCGCCGGCCGGGTCACGCCAGATGTCGACCCAGTGCACCTGACGGGCGCTGCGGCCCAGCCGGAAGCGCAGCCGCAGGCAGTACTGGCAGCCAGGTCGCCAGAAGACGACCGGTCGGCCGTCGACCGCGCTGCGGCGGCCCGCCTCCAGCGCGCTGACCGACCTCGGGAAGACCAGGGGCGAGTGCACGCCCGCGATCAGCACGAACACCAGCAGCAGGACTGCCGCGGCGCCGGGCGTCCCGCTGGAGAACAGCGCGGCCGCGAGGGCCGAGCCGCAGAGGACGAACAGCACCGGGAGGGCCCAACCGCGTCTCATGAGGACGAAGGCTACCGTCGGCGCCGGAGATGCGGAGAGGCCTCTTGCGGCGGGCGGCGATCCTATGCCGCATGCTGGCCCCATGGGGTTGTTCGCCGAGGATCCGGCCTGCACCTTCTGCGGCATCGTCTCCGGCGGGTGCGCTCCAGCCGGTGTACGAAGACGCGCGGGTCCTGGCGTTCATGGACATCCTCCGGCCGCGCCCGGTGATCTCCTCGTCATTCCCAAGGCGCACGCGGCGGGTCTGGAGGACATCGACCGGACCTCGACGGCTCACCTGTTCCAGGTGGTCCATCTGCCGGCGCGGGGCCTTCGGCGCTCCGGGCTGCCGTGCGAGGGGGTGAACGTGTTCCTCGCCGACGGCGAGGCTGCCGATCAGACGGTCTTCCATCTCCATGTGCACGTCTTCCCCCGTACCGCGGACGACCGTTTCCGTCTGCAGGTCGAGTGGCGGGAGCGGTCCCGAGCCGACCTGGACGACGACGCCGCACTGATCAGGACGGGCTTGGCACGTAGTGGCTACCGTCCCGGACGTCCGTGAGCCGCGGATCGCTACGGCCCGACTGCCTGTGCGCCCTTCGCGAGCGGATCGGCTGCGGCTGAGATGCTGCGGTGCCGGGCGACGCCGTGCGCGAAGTCGGGTACCGCTGACGTGCCTTCGCGCAGATCGTGCAGGAACTGCTGGTAGGCATGGGCGACCGCGTAGGCCGGCGCGTCGGCCCGGGGGTCCAGTTCCGGGACTCGGACGTAGCGTTCCGGCACCGTCAGGGGCGCGAGTCCGGTGGACGCTCCGCGGCCGCCTTCGAGGGTGACCGGGCTGAGCTGGAGGTGGCCGATCGGGGCGGTGAGAACCAGGTCGCCCTCGGTGCCGTTGATCTCCCAGCGGAAGTTGGTGCCCCGGGACGTCCCGCCGCGGTAGTGGAAGCAGACCACCGCGCCGCCCGGCAGCCGACCCGACGCCACCACCTGGTCCGCGGCGGTCATGGGCACGTGCCGTCCGCTCTCGCTGTCCACGGCCGACGTACGCCGTGAAACCGGTTGGATCCGCAGTTCCTCGGGCTCGCCCAGGACGGAGGCGAGGCCGTCGAGGGCGTGGCCGAAGGGAATGGTCAGCAGCGTCGCTCCGTTGGCGGCGTCGAGCACGTAGTGATCGCGGGGGCCGACGGTGGCGCCCCAGGCGCCCCCGGAGCCGACGACCGTCGTGGAAAGCACCTCCCCCACGTAGCCGTCGGCCACGAGATGGCGTGCGTAGGCGAGCACCGGGTGCGACCGCGCCTGGAGCCCGACGACGGTCGGCACCGCGCGGCTGTGCGCCTGCCGGGCCATGTCCTCGGCTTCCGCGAGCCCGTTGCCCAGCGGCCACTCGCACAGCACGCTCTTGCCGGCGTCCAGCGCCATCCGTACGAGTTCCCGGTGGTGCGGCACCTTCACGGCCACGACCACGAGCTGTACCTCGTCGCAGGCAGCGAGTTCGGCCGCCGTCCCGAAGGCGCGGGACACCCCGTGCAACTGTCCGGAGCGCTCCGCCGACTGTTTCGAACTCGTGCTCAGGGCCGTGAGCTCGTAACCGGGGACGGCGCGCAGGGCCGGCAGGTGAGAGCGCTCGGCCCAACTCCCGTGCGCCCCGAGCCCGATGATCCCGACGCCGATCGGCTTCTCGGACCGGGCCGGCTCGGCAAGCAGTGACTCAGATGTCTTCATGATGCGGCA
Source organism: Streptomyces sp. NPDC001348 (assembly GCF_053597535.1). NCBI lineage: Bacteria > Bacillati > Actinomycetota > Actinomycetes > Kitasatosporales > Streptomycetaceae > Streptomyces > Streptomyces sp. NPDC001348. The sequence continues at coordinate 126,730 of NZ_JBSFIK010000025.1, forward strand.
GGGTTCCTTGTTCGGACGGCTGCGGGCCGCGCCGGCTGTCCAGCAGGGCCGTGTCAGGGGATGTCGACCGCGGCGAGGGGCGGACAGGTTGCCGGCGCATGCCCGGTCGGCGAGCCGCGCAGCTGTTAGTGTTGACATTTCAACACTAGAAAGAGGCGCGTTGATATGTCAACACGTGACGGTGGAAATGCCGGCGCGGACGAGCCGATGGGCGAGGCCGTGCCGGCGCCCGTAGACCTCTGGTCCGCCTTCAAGCGCGCCCACGAGGTCGTCCGGGCCCGCGTGATCGCCGACACCGCCGAGGCGGCAGGCCTGTCGGAGCCGGACCTGACGATCCTCGTGAACCTCGACAAGGCCGGAGGCGCGCTGCGCCAGAGTGAGCTCGCCGCGTCGCTCGGCTGGGACCGCACGCGGATCTCCCATCAGCTCACCCGCATGGGCAAGCGTGGACTCGTCACCCGTGAACGCGCCGGCGGCGTCACCGTCACCCTCACCGACAGCGGGCGCCGGGCCGTCGCCACCGTGGGCCCCGGCCTGGACGCCGCGGTACGCCGCCACTTCACCGACAAGCTCTCCGCGCAGGAGATCGAAACGCTGAGCTCCGTGCTCCGCCGGCTGTAGCCCGCGGAACGCGCAGCGGGCGGGCCGCCGGCTCACGAGGAGACGCCGAGGGGGCCGGCGGCGAAGGATCGGGCCTGGGCGGGGTCAGGTCGCCGACGGCTGCCAGGCGCCCGAACACCTCGGCGCGGCGCTCCCGCGCGAGGCCCGGATCGCGAAGCGGATCGTAGAGTGAGGGTGCCTGGACCAGACCGGCCAGGAGGGCGGCCTGCGGCCAGGTCGGCCGGTCCGGTGTGGTGTCGAATCAGCCGTGGGCGGCGGACCGCAGCCCATAGTAGTCGTGGCCGAAATAGGCGACCGCGAGATACATCTGCAGGATCGCCGGTTTCGGGTAGTCATGGGCGAAGTTCAGCCCCAGCCCGACCTGCTCGGCCTGGTCGACGCGCGTCCGCCGGCCGTTGGTGTACAGCATCTTCGCGAGCTGCTGCTCGAGTGTCGCGCCGCCCCCGTCCCCGCCCCTGCCCTCCAGCCGCACCACGACCGCCCGCGCGATCCCGGCCGGGTCGATGCCCGGGTTGTGCCAGAAGCGGGAGTCCTCGGTGGCGACCAGGGCCGCAGCCACTTTGGGCGGCGTCGGAACGATCGCATCGCCGACGCCCCGCTCGGCGTCCAGCGCGTCCACCCGCTGCTCCGCGTCGCCCACTCCCGGGGTGACCGCGAGCAGTACGCCCCCGCACACGGCGCCCAGTACGGCCGCCGACAGCGTCATGACGAGCGCCACTCGCACCCGGCGCCGCAGCCACCCGGGCAGCGCACGACGACGGGCCGACTCGGCCGCGACCACGGCGGACACCGTCGTCCCGGCGCAGAGACCGAGGGCCACCGTCGCGCCGACGGTGTATCCGAACGCATGGGCGAGAAGTATGAGCAGCGTTGCCACCCCCACGCCGGCACACGGCGCGAGCAGGCGGCGCGGCCGGCCGGGGCCGCCCGCGTTCCGCGAAGGCTCGAGGGGTGTCCGGCGCCGGACGGGAAGGGCGTTCACCGGCGGCTCCGCTCAGCTCTGCGAACCGGCGCGCAGCTTCGCCAGGTCGGACTTGACGGTGTTGACGGGGATGGCGAATCCCAGGCCGACACTCCCGGAACCCGACGAGCTCTGATCGGAACCCGAGGAGTACATCGCCGAGTTGATCCCGACGACGTCACCGTTCATGGTGATCAGGGCGCCGCCGGAGTTCCCCGGGTTGAGGGACGCGTCCGTCTGGATCGCCTTGTACGTCGTCGTGGACGAGCCCGTGTCGCCGTTGAACTCCTGTCCGCCGAACCAGAAGGGCCACAGGCCGTTGCCCTGCCCCTGGCTCTCGTCGGTCGGCACGCTGACATCGGGGTTGAGCGCGGAGACGATACCGCTGGTGACCGTGTCGCTCAGGCCCTCGGGGGAGCCGATGGCCACGACCTGGTCGCCGACCTGGATGTCGCCGGAGTCACCGAGTGTGGCGGCCTTCAGGCCGGAGGCCGCGAGAAACTGAGCGGTCTTGGCCTGTCGCGCCCACTGCTGCAGCTGCCTGCGCTCAGCATCGTCGAGGACCAGGTCGGCCTTCGGCCGGCCAA
>NZ_JBSFIK010000026.1:0-83439 GCF_053597535.1 Streptomyces sp. NPDC001348
TGGGGGAGGAGCTACCAGGGCTTTTCGGCAACGCGGCGAGGTGCGGTGCCAGGCCGCGCGACCCGGGCGGGCATAGTGCAAGGACCCCTAAGCGGGACTTCTCGGGAACAGCGGCTCGTACGGCAGGTGATCGTCGTCCGGTACGCGCGGCAGGTAGTCGGGAGCCGTGCGGGCGGCCACGGCCAGCAGCCGAGCGGCGGCCTCCTCCTCGGAGACGGGAGCGAGCCCGAGGGCGTGCAGGAGGCGGTCGCGCTCGGCGTCGAAGTCCGGGTGGTCGGCCCGAAGGTCCGCGCCGAGCCCGCTGAGCGGGAAGCCCTTCGCCAGGTCGCGCCACGAAGGCAGTACGGCGATGAGCGTGACGGCCTCGACGAGGTCGGCGCCGATCAACGTGGCCTGCCCCTCGGAATCGGCGTACAGGACGGGCCGCTCCTCGTCCCCGGCCTCCCCGCACAGGAAGTACGTGCCGCCGGCGCCGCATCCGGCCACCGGGTGCAGCGGCCCGCCGGACGGCAGGACGAGATCCTCGACGGGATCCCGGCGGCCCATGTCGAAGTCGCCTGGCCAGGCCAGCGCGGCGGCGAGCGACGAGTCCTGCTCGAGGCGGCGGAGCAGAGCGTCCGATGTGGTCATGGGCGGAAGGTGACAGGGCCCTCGGACAGTGCGTCGCGGGATGCCAGGCCTGTGAGCGGCGTTGTCAGTGGCACCGCGTAACGTTCGATCATCGAACCAGCACTGCGGGGGAAGGCCGGGCATGGGCAGGCGTGTCGAAAAGGGCGGCTACACAGCGGAACTGACGGACGATCTGGAGGTCGTCTACCGCAATCCGCAGGGGCGGACGCTCAAGAAGTTCCCCGATGCGATCTTGGGTGCTCCCGGGCTCGTAGCCCTGCTGGGGGCGCGGACGCGTCTGCGGAAGCACCGGGAGGCGTGCCGTCTGCAGGCGGGCGAGTGGGCGTCGGACGGGGTCCGTGCGCCGCGTGCCCTGGCCGACGCGGACCCGCTGTGGCGGGAGGCCCTGGAGAGCGAGTCCGTCGAGCTGACCGACGAGCCGGGTGACGGTGGCCTGTGGGCCCGTACGTACACGGGGTTCGACGGCCGCACGCTGACCCAGGTGCTTCCCGAACAGCTCCTCCCGTACCGCGACCGCTTGATGCGCGGGCAGCAATGGGAGCCGGACGGCCTCTTCTCCACCGGCATACCGGACCCGTCCGACGGTGCCCTTCCCTTCCCGGAGCGGATCGTCGCCGCCCACCCCGGCCTCGAGGAGCCGGCCACCGAGAAGATCCTGCTCCTGCAGGAACGCACGCAGCAGTGGCGGTCCGTCTACAAGGCGGACGTCGACAGTGTCCTCCAGGACGTGGAGGATTCGCTCCCCGCGCTGCTGGTCACGTTCCTCGACGAGATGGCCGACCTCGCCCTGCGCCAGGGCGAGCATGCGACAGCCGCCGCCTGGTTCGGGCGCGCCCGGACCGCCGAGCGGGTGCAGGCGCGCAAGGCCGACAAGGAGTGGCTGCTGGGCAGGTACCTCGCATACGCCGAGGGCAAGGCCCTGTCCGCCACGGTCCTGCGGGCCTGGGCTCGCGAGCTGGCCGTGAAGGGAGAGGCGACCGAGGCGGATCTCTCGCGGTTCCGCCAGGTGGTGGTCCGCCGTGTCCAGGCGTCGTCCGAGGTGTATCCGCAGCTGGCCGTCGATGTGCGCAAGCTCGCCAGGGCCGCCGGTCTCGAACCGGAGGCGGAACTGGCCACGGTGCTCGGGGAGATGTTCGCGGTCGGCGGCGTCTCGCTGTCGGAGGTCAAGTTCTGGACCGACTGTTTCAAGGGCCGGGCCATGGACCTGCTGGGCAAGCATGCGCCCGAGGCCGCCCGCCAGGTGCTGAGGCTGCGTCCCCGGCGTTTCGGCGAGAGCTCCCGGGTGTGGCGGGAACTGCTGGAGCGCACCGGTGCGCTGGCGCTGCTCACCGGCGAGGCCCCCGGGCTGCCCGCCGGCGAGGCCGCGGCCTGGCTGTCCGCGTGCGTCCTGGCGAACAGCGACGGGGACGGCCCCTGGCCCGTCATGTACGAGCTCGCCGAGCGGATCGCGCCCAGGCTGGCTGCCGACGGTGTCCCCGTGCAGTTCCGTTACCGGCGCATGAACGAGCACAGCGACGGCAAGACGCCTCTCGACCTGATCGACCTGCTTCTGGAGCACGGGGTCCCGGTCGCCGACCCTCCGGAGCTGCTCGGCCCGTCGCGGCTGTACAGCATCCAGCTCAGCCGCCGGCCGAAGCTGGAGCACCTGCAGGCGGACGAGCGCTTCGCCCGGGAGCTGCGGGCGAGGGTGCGTGCCGACCTGGAGATGACCATCAAGGGCATGGACTCCAACAGCTGGTACCAGCCGCACAACACCAAGGGCTGGCAGCGGATCCCCGAGCTGTTCGACAACCCGATCGGACACGAGGAGATCCGGGCCTGGTTCGGCCGTGAGCGGGCGAAGCTGCGCGCGGGCGTCGACTTCGAGGAACTGGTCCTGCTGCTCGGCCGGCTGGTGCATGTGGGCGTGGCGGTGGACCTCCTCCTCAAGGACGCGGAGGCGGCGGCCGAGTTCGCGGCCGTGGACGTCGTGACGCTGCTGATGGCCCAGCTGCCCGACACCGTCTCGCGTGCGCAGGTCGAGGAGTTGCTGGGGAGGCTTCAGCCCTACTTCGTCGAGCGGGAGGGCGTCCGGGGACCCAATCGCGGACCGATCCTGGAAGCGCTGCCACAACTGGGCGAGCCGATTCACAGCCTGGCCGCCCGCGCCCTGGTCATGGCCGTCAACTGCCGTGCGGGACTGGAGCGGCTGGTCGGCTGCCTCACCCCTGGCGAGGGTGATGCGTCACCGACCGCCGGCGCGGGCGAGCAGGAGCCGGAGGACAGGATCAGCCGTCAGATCATGGCGCTCGCCAAGAAGGGCACGGCCGTCTGGGGCGGTGATCTGGGGCAGGCCACCACCACGTTCGACCGCCTGCCGAGCAACGGGCAACGGTTCCGGCACACGCACGCGTGCGCCGCGGCACTCGCCCTGTGCGTCGTCTCCTCGCCGAAGGGCGGCTCGGCGGCCCGGTCGCTGATGACGTACGCCGCCCACCCCTTCGTCACCGGTGAGCCGGGCCACTGGCGGATCGTCCACTGCGAGGTTCCCGAGGACCGTGCCGACGTCAAGGCCCCGCTTGCCGGGACCGTCTTCCGGACGAACACGTCCGTCGCCTACGTCCTGGCCGGTGGAGGCAGAGACCCCCGGCGCACACTGTGGGAGTACTCCCCGGACGGCGCCCACCCCGAGGACGGCCCACTGGCTCTCGCGGGCGTGAAGCTCACGCGGGCCCATGTGCTGGAGCCCGTCCGTCCGGGCGCCTGGTTCACGCGCTTCGCGGAGCTGTACCGCGAGCACGGGCCGGCACCGGCGCGCCCGGAGCTCGCCCGGGCCTTCGCGGAGCGCCTGGGCCTCTCCCAGGCGGAGGCCACCGCGCTGCTGACCGCACACGTACCCTGCGCGCCCTACCAGCTGGACGAGGAGGACGGTTACCTCTCCGGCCACTACTCCACCGACCTGGAGTCCTGGAAGATCCGGTCGAAGGAGGCGGAACGAGCGGTCGCCGCACTGACCGACGCGCTCGGCCCCCGGTTCTTCACCACGTTGTACGACAAGCTCCTCCCCGACGACCCCGAGCAGCTGTGGGTCACGGGGCCCGACGTGGACCGGGCCGCCGAGTGGTGGCTGGCGGAACTGGGCAGCCCCCTGCCCGTACCCACCGCGCTGGTGCCCCTCGCCGCCAAGGAGACCCTCCCGCCCCAGGGCGAGGCGGCCCTGGGGCGGCAGCCCCACGGGGACGGCCGGAGCTGGTGGCCCCACCTGCGGCTGCCCGCCCTCCTCGGCCGGCTCGCCACCGGCGCGGACTGCCTGGCGCCCCACCGCGCGGGCCTGGCGGGCGAACCGCACCTGCTGGCCCTGCCGAGGATCGCCGCCTGGCTCGCCTACCGCACCCCGGCCGGCGACCCGTCGCGCCCCGCGGCGGGCGCGGCGATCTCCCGGCTGCGCGAGGAGCTGTCCTCGGGCCCCGGTCCGCTCACCCTCTTCTCACTGCAGAGCAACTACCTGATGGGCCCGCCCCCTTCGACGGAGGCGCTCACCGCTCATCCGGCGGTCACGGAGGTGGCCGACACGGCGTACGCCATACGTCATCTGCGTGTGGACCCGGCGGCGCTCGACGGACCCGATGATCCTCTGCTGGACGCGTTGGACACCTACCTCGACTCCGTACTGCCCTCTCAGTGGCTGCCCAGCCCCTCGGGTCTGCCCGCCGTCGCGGACCTGCGGCTGCTGCTGAGCGACGACTTCGCCGCGCTCGGAACACACCTGCTCACCGACGGCGAGCGGTCCCCCGGCTGGGAACAGGACCCCGCGCGGTCGGTGCCGCATCTCGTCGAGGACTGCGCCGAGGCCTTCGGGCTGGGCAGGGACGCCGCGTCGCTCTACCTGATGCTGCTGGCGCTGCCGGACCCGTCGGACCGCAACGTCAAGGCGTGGACCGGCTGGCAGCCCGGCCGCCTCAGGAAGGCGGAGGCCGAGCTGCACGCGTCGGGCCGGGTGCTGCGTGCCCTCCGGTCGCGAGCGGGCCGCTCCCTGTTCCTGCCCGGCGCCTGGCAGGAGCGGAAGCCGCCTCGCCTCCCGGTCGAGGCGTCGAAGCTCGGCCTGCTGCCCCTGGCCAGGGAGCACCGGTCGACATCACACCTGGCCGCGGTGCCGTACGCCCCGCTGCCGCTGTTGTTCACGCGGGCGTGGGAGGGCGTGGCCAGGTAGGGCGGAGGACTCGAATGGACGGGCGACACGGCCGACCGCTGTGCGCGAAGTATGGCCGGCTGAGCCTGACGGGCCGTCGGATCGGTCCGGCCGAGCGGTAGCCGCCGTCAGCCGCCGGGGCGGCATGGTCGGAGAGACCGCGCAGGCGTGCTGGGCGACGGCCGCGTGCGGATCGCGGCCGGAGCACGGCTATCGCTCACGCGCGCAGGATCGCGTTGACCGCGGCGGCCGTGCCGGGCCCGAACGCATCGGGACAGGGCACCCCGAGCCGCTCGGCTACCTCCCGTATGTGGAGGTCCACCGCACCCTCGACGAGCGTGCCGAGAACGTCGACGGCATCGCGGGCACGGCGCAGAGCCACCGGCATCAGCACCGCGGCAGGCACCGCCGCGGGGAACCAGCCCGTGACGACCGCGACGGCCGCGTAGCCCCAGGCCCAGGCCATCAGCCGGGCCGCGGCGGCGACGTTGTCCCGGACCGTCTGGATGTCAGCACGCGACTCACCGCCCGCCACGGACCATATGTGCGGCCAGACCTCCGCGAGTTCCAGGCCGTAGCGGCGGCGCACGCGGTCCGTCGCCTCCACCATCCGCTGGGCCGGCCAGGTCGGCTGAGTGGGTCGGGCCGTGGCGATCCTGTCGCGCCGGGACTGCCGACGCCGTACCCCCGGAAAGGTCCGCGTCGTTGTCACGCCCATGAGCCGGTTCCGGGCCAGCGTCCGGCTCGCCTTGGTCACGGCGCGGGTGAGGGAGGCGTCGGCGCGGTCCCAGCACCAGGCACGCCAGCGGGTCAGGACGGTCACGTACCAGGAAGGACGTTCGGGGAACAGACACCGTTCGACGAACCGGCCGGCCGAGGCCGCGAGCAGACCCGCGACCGCCACGCCGAGCAGAAGCAGGCCCGCGCTCACGAGCAGGCCCGCCGGCTCCCGGTAGGCCTTGTCCGTCCTGGCACCCTTCACGTACACCCGCAGCCCGTCGAGATCCAGGGCGTGGCCGAAGCCCTGGTGGTGTGCGACGAGCAGACAGACGACAAAGATCAGCCCCGGCCCGAGCAGGACGGCCGCCCAGCGTTCGGCGGCCTTCTTGGACAGTTCCTGGAGCAGCGTGGTCACGGCCGCCCGAGCCCCGCTCCATCCAGCGGCAGTCGCTTCAGCCGCCGGTCCGCCAGGGCGCAACGGCCCTGCGTCGCCTGGCCACGGGTGCACCGGGACAGCGGACAGACATACCCGGACGGCGACTGTCCGGGAGGCTGGACGCTGGGAAGCGGGCTGAAGACCCGGTCCGTACGGGTCAGATTGTGGATGCCCTGCGCCGCCAGTTCCCGCTCGATCCGGTCGAGCGCCTCCCGCATGCGCCGCGGGTCGTAGTCGGCGGAGATGACCAGTGCGACCGCTTCGTCGAGCAGGTCCGCGGCGCCCGCCTCCTCCAGCAGCGCCGCCAGCTGTCCGTCCCGGCCGTGTTCCCGGCACAGGCGTTCCACACGCTCGGCGAGCTCGACCAGGGCTTGTGGGGCGAGGGCGGGACGCGCGCTGTCTGCCACTCCGTCAGTTTAGGCTGACTTCCCCGTTCTGGAGGGATGTTCTCCGACATCCGGGCATAGAGTCTGCACGGCGATACCGTGGGCTGCGGTCCGCTGGGGGATCGGGGGATGCCGGGCGTGCGCGAGCGGTTGCTGGAGCGTGTGGATGCGAGGATCAGGGATGCCGAGCGCGGCCACGCCGGCGGGGATGTGCTGTCGCGGGAGGCGCTGAGCGAGACGGTGGCGCTCCTGACGCATCGCAGGCCCGACGGCGTCGATGCGCAGGTGCTCAGGACCGCGGGGTTACTGTTCCTGCACCGCGCCGCACGGCGGCCGCCGGACCGGCGCCTGGTGGAGATGGTGGCGGCGGCGCAGCTGCTGGGCCCGGCCTACGCCCACGATCCGAATCAAGTGCCCGAGATCGTCCGGTTGTTCTATGCGACCGGCAACGACCCGTGGGAGTACTTCTCCACGGAGAGCGGGTTCACCACGGATCCGTATGTGTGGTGGGAGCTGCACAAGGAACCTGGGGCCCGCTATCTGCGCTCCGACGACCCCGCCGATCTGGCGCTCGCACTGGATCTGCTGCGACTGGCCCGGCAGTCCGGATCCCCGTCCCATCCTCATCTGCCGCGGGTCCTGACCCTTCTGGCGACTCTGCTCAGCATGCACCGGGCCGCAACCAAGAACCCGGCGGTATGCCGTGAGGCCGTCGAGGTGGGGCAGGCCGCCCTGCGCGCGCTGCCGCCCGACGACCCGGTGCGCGCGCTCACCCTCACCAACACCGGCCTGGCCGCGACGGAACTGGCCCGGCAGTTGCGGGACCCCGCCGCGGCCGGCCTGGCCGTCGGCTGGTTCCGCGAGGCGCTGGCTCTCGAGGACGACGAGGAAGGCGGCCACAGGACCAACCTCGCGGGCGCACTCGTGATACTCGGCGAACTACTGGCCGATCACGAACCGGCCTTCGAGGCACTTCCGCTCCTCCATGAGGCCGCGGGACGGCCCGGTCCCGCCGGGAGGCTCGCGTTGGACAACTTCGGCTCGACTCTCGGCATGATGCTGCACGCGCCCAGCACGACATACGGCCGACTGGCCGCGTTCTGCGCGTCGGCCGTGGACCACCCCGGCCCGGACCGGCCCGCCGACATACCGGCCCTGCGGGCGCTCGCCATCCTCCGGGGGTACCAGGGCCAGGCGGGTTCCGGCCTGGCCGAGCTGCGCGAGTGCGTCGCCCTGTGCCGCAGGGTGCTGGCTGCCTCCGACGATCCGGAGGCCCTGGGCGAGGCCGCCAACAACGCCTCCGGCGCCCTGCGCCTGATCGCCCAGCGCGCCCATGACGTCGGGGCCGCCCGCGAGGCGATCACGCTGGCCCGCACCTCGCTGGTGCACGCCGCGCACGCCGAACGGCTCGAGGAGTCCGTCGCCCGGGCCAACCTGGCCGCGGCCCACAACGTCCTGTTCGAGATCACCGGGGACCAGGAGTGCCAACGGGAGGCGGTGCACGCCAGCAGACGGGCCGTCGCGGAGCTCTCCGCGCAGGACCACGCCGAGCAGGCCAAGCTCATCGTGCTGCAGGCGATGATCCTCCACCGTTACGCGGCACGGACGGGCGACGCCGGGCTGCTGCGCGAGGCACTCGACGCCCAGCGGCGCGTCGCCGCTCTGCCCGGCCTGTGGTCCGGCCCGGGGCAGCCGCTGACCGACACCAGCCCCAAGCGGGTGGCGGTGCTGTGCGGCCTGCTCGCCATGCTCACGGACGCCTACACCCTGATCCCCAAGGAGCCGCTGAGCACACTGGAGGAGGCCGTACAAGTCGGCGAGACCGCCTTGGCCCTGGTGCCGGCCGGCGACTGCACGGAGTCCTTCATCCTGCAGGAGTACGCCCGTGCCCAACGGCTGCTCGGCGCGGGGGAGTCCGACCCCGGCAGGCTGCGCGCCGCCCTGGCCCTGACGGACCGGCTGCTGGCCCTCGGTGAGCAGGCGGTACCCGCCGCCGTGGTCTCCGCCGAGCTGGAGCGCGCCCTGGCGCTGCGCCAACTGGCCGACCTGGAGACGGGCCCCTCCACGGAAGCCGCTCTGCGGTCCGAGGCCTCCGCCGGCTTCGTCCGCGTCCGGGACAACCCGGCCGGCCGGGCGGACGTGCGCATGCGCGCCGCCCTGTTGCAGCTGGAGGCGACCGACGTCGCCGCACCCGACGCCCTGGACCACCTGTCCACGACCGTCTCCCTGCTGCAGCGGACCGTCGCCTCGGCGCCGTTGTGGGCCGACCGTGAACTCACCCTGCGCACCTTCTCCAGGCTCACCGAGCGAGTGATCGCCACCGGGCTGGCCGCCGGTGCGCCCGATCGCCTCGTGATCCTGCTCGAACGCACCCGGGGACTGCTGTCCGGTGACGCCATGGACATCCGGCGCGACGTGAATCTGCTCGACGCTGCACGCGCGGAACAACTCCGGGTGGTGGATGCCGAGTTGCGGGCACTGGACGCACGGGACCGGGCTGCGGCCGGTGAGGACTTCGAGCGCCGGCGCGCACTCGACCGTGAACTGGCCGCCGAACGCGCCCGCTTGACGGAACGCTGGACCCGACTGCGCGGCGAGGCCGCGTCGGACGACGACCCCGACCTCACCGCACTCGCCGCCGACGGCCCGGTGGTCCTGGTCGCCTCCGTCACCTCCGGCGGCTACGCCTTCCTGCTCACCGGCGACCCGGTCGAACCGGTGCGGGTTCTCGAACTCCCGGATCTCGACCGCGAATCGGCCAGCGAGCGCGTCCTCACCTTCCTGACCGCCCGCCACTTCGCGACCGTCGACACCTACCCGTTGCGGGTGCGCAGGAACGCACAGGCCGAAGTGCGCGACGCCCTGGCCTGGCTCTGGACCGCAGCCGTGGAACCGGTTCTCGACGCCCTCGGCCTGGCATCCTCCCCCGAGGGCGCCTGGCCGCGCATGTGGTGGTGTCCGGTCGGATTCCTCAGCTACCTGCCATGGCACGCGGCAGGTCCCCCGTCCGGCGACGGCGCGCTGGACCGCGTGGTCTCCTCGTACACCGCGAGCCTGCGCGCCCTGGCCTACGTGCGCCGGACACCCACGGGGTCCACGCCGCCCCGCACCCTGCTCGTCGCCCAGGCCGCAGCGCCCGGCGCCTCGCGACTGCACGGTGTGGCGGAGGAAGTGGCCGCCGTACGGTCCCTGATCCCGGACGCGACCTTGATCGAGGGGGCCGATGCGACCAAGGAGGCGGTGCTCAGCGCGCTCGCCGAGCACGACACCGTACATCTGGCCTGCCATGCCATGACCGAGGTCCACTCCCCCGGCACCAGTCGGCTGCTGCTGGCGGACCATCGGATCGACCCCCTGACCGTCGCCGGACTCGCGGCGCTGCACCTGCCAGGACGCCGGCTCGCCATGCTGTCCGCATGCAGTACCTTCGAGATCAGCCCCGATCTGACCGATGAGGCCCTGCACCTGACCGGCGCCTTCCAGCTCGCCGGATTCCGCCAGGTGACGGGCGCGTTGTGGCCGGTCAGCGACGCCACGGCCGGAAGGATCTCCCAGGTCTTCTACGACCGGCTCACCGGATCGGGAGCGCATCCGCCGCTCACCGACGAGGCCGCCTTCGCACTGCACGCGGCGGTACGGGAGCTGCGCGGCGACTTCCGCGCCACACCCACCATCTGGGCGTCGTACATCCACACGGGGGCCTGACCGATGACCGAACCGGATCAGTCCGCCACGCTGGACGGGCTGGGCGTCGACGAACTGGTCCTCGTGTCCGTGCTGGCCTGGCTCGACGGCGATCCCGTCCCCGTCGAGCTGTTGTCCGGCACGGACGCCGTACCGGGACCCGGTGCGCTGTCCGGGCTTGCCGCGGCCGGGCTGCTGACAAAGCGTCACGATGGCGCGCTGACCCTTCCCGAAGCCACCCGGCACCGGCTCCTGACCGCCCTCGACGGCGAGGGGCGGGACCTCGCCCTGCACCTCCTGCAGGCGCACCTGGGCGAACCCGGCGCGCCCGGCGAGACCGCGCGCTGCCTGCGACTGCTGCCGCACATCACCCGGTGGACCGCCCTGACCGGTCCCGAGGACGACACCCCCTGGGGGGCCACCTTCCTCAGCCGGGCCGTCGTGCTGCTGCTGAACAACAACATGGGCAAGGCCGCCGTCCCATTGGCCGAGCGAGGCGTCCGGACCGCCGAGCGGAACCTGGGGCCGGACGCCTCGGCCACACTGACGGTGCGGGCCAACCTGGCCTCGGTGTACGACCAGGCGGGCGACCCGCGGCGGGGCGCGCGGCTGCTGGAGAAGGTCATCGCTGCGCGCGCCGCACAGCTCGGCCCGGACCACCCCGATGTGTGGGGGCTGCGCAACAACCTGGGCGCCATGCGTCTCGCCCTGGGGGAGTACGACGAGGCCGCCGGGATCGTGGAGGGGCTCATCGCCCACTGGTCCGAGGTGCACGGGCCCGCGGCCCGGCGGACGCTGATGGCCCGCAACAACCTCGCCGTCATCACCGAGCGCGCCGGACGCCGCGAGGAGGCCGTGGCTCTGTGGGAGGCGCTGCTGCCCGAGTCAGAGGCGGCGCTGGGCACTGACGACCCGGACACCGTCGCGTTCCGTGCCGCTCTCTTCCAGGCCCGTGCGGACCGGGAGGGCACGGACCGGGAGGCCGTCCTCGCCGAGGTCGACGAACGGGTCGCCCTGCTCGCCGGCACCAACGGCGAGTTCACCCCGGAGGCCATCGTCGCGCTTGCCGATCGCGCGAGGATCCTGCTCGAACAAGGACGCTATGAGGAAGCCGTCGGCGGCTACCGGGACGCGATCGGACGGGGCGCGGCCGCCCTGGGCCGTGGCCACCCGGTCGTGGTCAGCGCCGGATACCACCTGGCCCATGCCCTGGAGTTGCAGGGGGACCCCGAGGCGGCCCTGGCGACGGCGCGGGAGACCCTGGCGGACGCCGACCGCAGCCTGGGACGGAACCATCACGCGACGCTGATGGCGGCACTGAGCGTGCTCTCCCTGCTGCTGGGCCTGGAACGCGGGCCGGAGTACCAGGAAATGCTGGAGGCCCGGCTGGCCGACATCATCGAGGAGCTGGGCTTCGGACATCCTCTGGTACGGGCACTGGCCGCTCACCGGGCATCCCTCACGCTGCACAACCCCCATTGGCGATGAGTAGGCACAGCCGGAGCAAACCGGTCGGGCCGTTGGCGGCTACGGCCGGGTCCAGCCGTTGGCGAAGCCGCACTGGAGGTCCGTCCAGCGGCGCACCTCGGCGGGGGTGTGGCTGGGGTAGCCAAGGCGTCCCACGCCTTTGACCCAGTGGTCCCAGAGGCCGTCGGGCTGGGTGAAGCGCTCGGCGCGGTGGGTGCCGAGGTGGGCGTCGAGGCGGAGAAGGGCGCCGAGGGCTGCGGGCTGGTCGTAGTGGAGGTCGGTGCGGGGGAGGTAGCGGTCGAGGTAGGCGGTGAGGATCTCGGCGTCCGTGTGTGTGCCGAAGCGGGCCAGGGCGAAGCAGTAGGCGCTGCCGGAGTAGCAGACCTCACTGGCCAGGAGCAGGTCGCCGAGGCGTGCCCGGAACCGTTCGCGGCGGTCGACGCCGATCAGCCAGGCGGCGGTGAGGCGCGAACGCCATTCGTCCCGAGGAGGGCTTTCAGCTCCTCGTCGGTGATCGCGGCGGCGTCATTGAGCAGGTGTCGGGTGAAGCGGGTGGTGTGCCACCATCGAGGGCTCAGGAAGCGCCCGCTGTTCACCACGAGGTAGCGCGGGAGGCCCGCGTACATCCTCGTCACGTAGCTCTCGACCACATGGCCGTAGCCGATCTCCTCGGGGTGCTGGAACGGCATCGGTCACCTCTCCGGGCGCAGGTCGGTGCGGTCGATCCAGGTGGGGGCGACGAACACGTTGTCGCCGGTGGGGGCTTCGGAGGCTTCCAGCAGAGACCAGGTGCGGGACTCTTCGACCAGGTGTTCCCAGGGCGCGGTCCAGTCGAGTTCCCAGTCCAGGCCAGTGCCGGAGATGCCGTACGTGCGGCCGGCGTCCACCCGCCAGTACTGGGAGTAGAGGATCACCTGGGCATGGTCGGCCAGGTCGTTGATGATCTCGGTGAAGTGGGTCGAGGGCCAGCCGGGGGCGTCGTCCGCGGCGGTGGGTCGTAGGCGCGCGGTGAGCGGCGGGACGACGGGGGTGCGTGCGCCGAGTTCGGTCAGCGCCCAGCGGATGCCGACGGACTCGGTCCGGTCCGGTGGGGTCGCCCGTGCCAGGCAGGCGCGATAGGCGCGGCGCAGGGGCTCGACGGCGCCATCGATCTCCAGGCTCGCCAGGGCCATGGCCGCCCATTCGCGGACGGTCGGGTTGTCGCTGTCCAGCAGGCCGATGAGAGCAGGGCCGCAACGGGGATCGCCCACCTCCTCGAAGACCTCGATGGCGGTCAGCCGACCGAAGCCGCCGAGGGAAGGCAGGCCATTGATGACGGCGGGTATGGCGTCGACGCCGATCCGGATCAGCTCCGCGCGGGCGTCGTAGGACTCGTCGGCCTTGCCGTCGAGCTGCCGGACGAGTGTCTCGATGTGAGAGGTCATGACGCGGAGTGGTCCCGGCGCCAGAAAGTGGGGAGCCACCAGCAGAGCACCGAGTGGTCATCGGGCCAGGGGGCGCGGTCCTCGGCCGCCCAGTCCTCGAAGGAGTCGCGCGTCGGGTCGATGGGACGCCAGGCGGGGTCGAGCGGCTCGTCCTCGGCCGGCGGGCGGACGAACCGGCGGCCGTACTCGTCGCAGGCGCCGAAGTTCCGGTAGTTCCGCTGGGCCTCGAGCAGAGAGACCTTGTTCGCCCCTCCGGCCATGGTCGGCCAGCGGAACTGGACCCCGTCGTCCTCCCAGAAGCAGACGGGGCAGACCTCGTACGAGCCGGGCACCGCGTCCAGCACGCGGTGCCCGCAGCACGGGCAGGGGCAGCGGTCGCTCACCTGGGCAGTCTCCTTGCCGGCCCCGCCGGTGCGCCATGGATTTCTCGGCCTCCGCCCGCCCGGCCAGTCCGCAGCCCAGTCCGCAGGACACCCGTGAACGGCCGTCGGCAGCCCACGTATGCCGACGAGGAAAACCCAGGTCAGAGCCATAGAAAGTGCTCCGCCGCAGGTCAGGATCGGGCTTCGGGCATTCCGCTTCAACGTGTGATCGCGCGAAGGGGCGGGCTCGCCAGAGCCCCACCCCTTCTGCTTCCCGGGCTGACTTCTACTTGCCGCTCGGCGGGGTGAGCTTGTCGAGATCCAGGCTGATCTCGAAAGGCACAGGCCGCTTCAGGGTGCCGCGGAAGATGCCGGCGGGCGCGTAGACGCCGGTCGGCTCGTCGAGTTCGTAGACGTGGGCCACAGGGGCGCCACCCTCGTCCTCGATGCACCAGTAGTGCGGGATGCCGGCCTCCGCGTACTTGCGGAGCTTGACCGTGCGGTCCCGGTGCGCGGACTCGGGTGAGACGACTTCGATGACGAGTCGCACCTCATCGGGCGTGAACCAGGTGCGGTCGCCGTCGTAGGCGGCCGTCGTCAGGAGCAGATCGGGCTCGGGCCGGTTTCGCTCGTCGAGCTTTACGGTCATTTCCCGGCCGACGCTGACATCGCTGGGTGCCTGCTCCATGAGGGCGACAGTGAGCATGGTGACGAGGTGGCCGTGCCACCACCGCTGTGGCGACATCACGAAGACGAGGGCTCCGTCGATCAGCTCGGTGTGGCGGGGCGCCTCGGGGAGGCGGTCCAGGTCCTCCGCGAACCAGCCTTCCTCACGCGGCGGGCGCATCCAGTCGGGCAGTGCGGTCATGGCTAAACGGTAGCGACTCGGCGAGGTCCGGGCCACGAGATCGTCAACCGGCGACCGCCGGCCTTACGGGCGGCGCACGACGCGCCGCCCGGGGGACGGGATCGTGCTCACGGTCGTCCAGGACCAGGCGGCACGGGGCGGCGCGGTGTCAGCCGGAGCTGTTGCCCCACAGGGAGGGGTCGGTGCTCTTCAGACTGGGGACGCCGCCGTACGTGCCACCGTCGGCGGTGACGAGCGGGGCGGAGAGCTGGTCCTCCAGCAGGCCCTTGCGGACCCGGACGATGGTGCTGTCGTGGTCGGTTCGGCCGGGCTTGAACGTCTTTCCGTCGATCGCCGCCTTCAGGTAGTACAGCGCGTACTTGGCGTAGAGGTCGACCGGTTGTGACACGGTGGCGTCGATGTTGCCCTTGGTGATGTCCCTGAGCTCCCTGGGTACGCCGTCGTTGGAGACGACGAACACGTGCCGCTTGTCGGTCGGGCCGACCAGGAGGCCCTGCTGGTTCAGTACTTGGAGGGTGCCGGACAGGGCCAGGCTGGACTGCATGTAGATGCCCTTGATGTCCGGGTGGGCTGTCAGGTCCGCCTGCAGCTTCTGCGCGGCGACGGCGCCGTCCCAGTTGGTGGCCTCGCCGAACACCGTGACGCCGGGGTAGTGCGCCGCCATGCACTCGTTGAACGCCTCGGTGCGATCGCGCCCGTTGACCGAGGAGAGGTCGCCCTCCAGCATCACGACCTTGCCCTTGCCGCCCAGCTTGGCGCCGAGGTATTCGCAGGCCTTCTCGCCGTAGGCGCGGTTGTCGGCGCGGACCACCATGAAGACGTGGCCGGTGTCGGGGCGGGTGTCGACGGTGACGACCGGGATCTTCTTCGCCTCCAGTTGCGCCAGGATCGGCGCGATCGCGAAGGTGCTCTGCGGGGCCATCGCCACGCCCTTGACGCGCTGGACGATGAGCGTCTGTACGTTGCCGCCGAGCGTGGCGAGGTCGTTCTGCGAGTTGGTGGTCTTGAGTGAAAGGCCGAGCTGCTTGGCGAACTCCGGCGTGTACCTGATGTAAGAGCTCCAGAAGTCGGTGTCCGACCGCGGGTAGTCGACACCGACCAGCGGCGGGTCGCCCGACGCCGCCACGGTGCCGTCGCCGCAGCCACTGAGCAGTGCCAGGGCGGAGAGGACGGAGGCGGCGGAACAGAGGACGGTTTTGAGCCTCATCGGTACTTCCTCGCGCTGGCACCGAAGCGCGTGCCGTCCACTCCCTGGGATGGCGGCGGGCTCACTTGGCCAGCAGATACGTCAAAACACCCGTTCACCCAATATACGCGGGCAATCCGTGCGCCTCGCGGCGGCGGTCACCTGCGCCCGTCCTCCAGTGCGCCGAGCAGTTCGGTGAGGGCCGGCAGCGCCTCCGCGATGGCCTGTCGGCTGTCCGGCGCGAGCTCGGCCAAGGCGTGTCGCAGCGCGTCGGTGCTGACCCGGTCGTAGCGGCTGAGCAGGTCGAGGGCGCGGGGGGAGGCCGCGAGGATCGCGGTGCGGAAGTCGGTCGCCGACGGCCTGCGCTCGATCAGCCCCGATGCGGTCATGACCCGGACCAGGTTGCTGACCGTCGAGGGAGCGACCCGCAGCCGGGCGGCGACCTCGCGCGGGGCGAGCGGGCCGGCGTCGGACAGGACCCGCAGCAGTTCGATCTGTGCCTCGGGAAGGTCCGGGAGGTCCTCCGCGCGGCGGGTACGCAGCAGTACGGCCCGCCGCAGTGGCCCGATCAGGCGGCCGAGATCAGTCGCGGTGTCCATGACCTCATCATGCCGCAGCACTCTATTTTGCGACAAAATAATTTTGTGACAAAATGAATAGGCCGCCACCGCGGCATGCAGTGCAGCAAGGAGGTACCCGAATGACCAGCAACGGAGCGCACGAGACCACCGTCCAGAACCCCGTCCCGCCGCAGGAGCTCTCCGGCATCGTCGGCCACCGTTTCATCTACACCTACGCCAACGGCTGGCAGTACGAGATGTACGTGAAGAACGCGACCACCATCGACTACCGGATCCACTCCGGCATGGTGGGCGGCCGATGGGTCAAGGATCAGGAGGTCGATCTCGTCCAGCTGGACGACGACCACTACAAGGTCTCGTGGAACGAGCCCACCGGTACGTCGGTCTCCGTCAACGTCATGCCCGGCAAGCGGCGCCTGCACGGTGTGATCTTCTTCCCGCACTGGGTCGAGGAGCACCCCGAGCGCACCGTCCTGTACCAGAACGACCACCTGAACGAGATGCGTACGTACCGCGACGAAGGGCCGGTCTACCCCATCTGCGTGGTCCCTGAATTCGCCAAGATCACCCTCTTCGAGTTCGTAGGCCCCGACGACGACACCGTCATCGCCACAGCCCCCGGAGACCTCCCGGGCGGATGGTCCGACCGTACCGACTGACGCGAGTGCCAGACCGGACACCTCACCGTCGTCAATGTGAGTACGGCCCTGCCCCCACCGTGTAAGGCGCCGGCTCCGTCACCCAGCCCGCCACCAGTACCAGCCGCGTCTCCCGGTCCACGGCGAGGAAGGCGAAGGGGCGGTCGAGGACGGCGCGGACGACCGTGGTCTCGTAGCGGTACCGGGGCGGTCCCGAACCGGGGGCCGCCATCAGGGCCGTCACGGAGGCGGCGCGGAAGCCCAGGGCGCCGAACTGCGCCACCGTCGACTGCCCGGCCGCGCCGATGGCGAGCGGGTCGGCGCTGATGCCGGGGAAGTGGCCGTACCGGGTGTCCCGCGCCGTGGTGAGGCCGAAAAGGCCGTGCCGGGCGAGCAGGTCGTGCTCCGTCCGCACGTCGAACGCCGCCGTCGTCACGTCGAGCGTCATCGGCTCCGGGGAGACGGCGGGCTGCCGCTCGACGTGCAGGCCGGGGCCCGCATGCCCGTACGGCAGCCGACCGCCCCCGGTCACCGTCAGAGCCCGCTCCACGACGGCCACACCCGCGGCCAGTACCCGACCCGGCGTCATCCGCTCCTCGCCCAGCACGAGATGGACGTCGATGCCGTTGTCGCCGGGCACTTCCAGGGCGGTGACCCACCCGTCGGGGGTACTCGCCACCCCGGCCCGGTCGGGCCGGACGCCCCGGCGGTGCAGGCCCAGCAGGCGGCGGCCCTGCCACGGCCCGGTGCCGGGGCGCAGCGTCCGCTCGTCGAAGGGGCGCCGCCAGTCGGTGCGCAGCGCCAGGGCGCCGGCGAGGACCATCCTGGCGTCCTCCGTCAGGGTGACCGGCATGCGCTCGACAAGCCCTCCGGTCCGCTCGACCGCCCAGGCGTCCAGCGCCTCCTGGTCGGCCGGGAGATCGCCGCTGAGCACTCCGTGGGTGCCCGCCGGCAGTCCCGCCCGCCACTCCTGCCGCAGTCCCAGCGCCCGGTCGGTCCACAGCCCCAGCGCGCAGTCCAGCCCGGGCATGCCGCCCATCCCGGCGAGCAACTCCCGTGCCGCCCCTGCCGCCTCCTCGGCGGGCAGCCCGAGGGCCTCCGCCAGTTCCGCCCGTGCGGGACCGGTGGCCCCGTCGGCGAGGAAGGCCAGCAGCGGCCAGACACCGGCCGCGGAGACCGCCGTGCCGCCGTCGGCGGCCCCCGCCCATCGTGCGGTGAGCCGGTTCACCGCACGCACCGTCGCACTCGCGACCCGCATTCCACCCCCACCAGTCACGCGCCTACGATGCGCGCAGTCGTACGTCAGTCCAGTCGTCAGTTCTCAGCTGTGGTTCTCAGCTGTGGTTCCCAGCTGCCACTTCAGCGCTGCCGCCGCCCCTGACCCAGGAGCACGGTACCCGTGTCCACCCCTCCGCCTCCCGGCCCCACCCGGCCTGCGGGACACGGTCACCGCCCTTGCCGGTGAGGTGGACGAGGCACGGACGGAGTGGGCGAAGGCCGTCGACGCCGACGTCTTCTACGCGCACTACGACAAGGGCTTCGAACTGATCGACCCGGACCGCACGGTCACCGCGTGCAAGGCTCTGGGGCTGGCCACGGCTCCGCCGTCCTCGGACGACACGGGTCTGGAGGTGTGGCAGGCGCTATAGCGGGGAGAAAGTGCCTGCGTAAAGCACTCACCAGGCGGATGTCATCACATCGAGTGATTCTCTGGCCTTTGGTTGCGCGGCACAACCCACGGTTGCCACGCTGTTGCTGTCTGTACAACCTGATGGGAGCGGCCCGTGACTTTCGGTGAGCAGCCGGCGTACCTGCGTGTCGCGGGTGATCTCCGCAAGAAGATCGTCGACGGTCTGCTGCCGCCCCACGCCCGTCTGCCCTCCCAGGCGAGGATCCGTGAGGAGTACGGCGTCTCCGACACGGTCGCCCTCGAGGCGCGCAAGGTGCTGATGGCCGAAGGGCTGGTCGAGGGCCGCTCCGGCTCGGGGACGTATGTGCGCGAGCGGCCCGCGCCCCGGCGCATCGCCCGCTCCGGCTTCCGCCCGCCCGCCGGGGCCACGCCCTTCCGGCAGGAGCAGGCCGATGCCGCCGCGCGCGGTACCTGGGAGTCCCGCAGCGAACAGGCCGAGGCGAGCGTCGCCATCGCCGACCGGCTCGGTGTGCGGCCCGGCGACCGGGTGATGTGCACCAGGTACGTCTTCCGGGACGCCGGTGAGCCCATGATGCTCTCCACCTCCTGGGAGCCGCTCGCGGTCACCGGCCGCACCCCCGTCATGCTGCCCGAGGAGGGTCCCCTCGGCGGCATGGGCGTCGTCGAGCGGATGCGCGCCATCGACGTCATCGTGGACAACGTCACCGAGGAGGTCGGCGCCCGCCCGGGCCTGGCCGAGGAGTTGCTCACCCTGGGCGGCGTGCCGGGCCATGTGGTCCTGGTCGTCCAGCGCACGTACTACGCCTCCGGTCGCCCGGTGGAGACCGCCGACGTCGTGATCCCCGCCGACCGCTACAACGTCGCGTACCACCTCCCAGTGAAGTAGCGCACACCCCTGGGGCAGTTGCATCGCCCGGTCACGGGACACCCGCCCGTCCGCGGGCCGTTGGGATTCCGCCGTTCTCGCAGGTGATCGCCGTGTGCCGGACTCCCCGTCAAACCGACGCATCGAAGCGCGCGGACGGCGCATTCGTCATCGTGCGCCCCCTGCGTTCTGGCCGGTTGCGTACCTGTTGGTGAAAAGGCGTGTTCGCTGCGTGAAGGTTAGGCGTACGCTCGCGCATATGCGTACTGCGGTTTCCTCAGTGGGCGGGGCACGGCGGGAGCCGGGGACGGGAGACGGCCGGGTGAGGTCCGGAAGAAGAGGTGGGGTGCGATGAACGACGTCAACGGCACGGTCGCGCTGCCCTGGCTCGTCATACGGCAGGACGACAACGGCAATCGCTACCGCGTGGGCCGGTACGCGACCCGCGCGGAGGCGCAGAAGATCGCCGACAGCCTCGACGACCGCGGACACAAGCAGATCTACTGGGTCGAGCGCATCGGCCACAACGGAAACGGCTCCCGCGGCTGACCGTCCCGGCCGCCCCCGACTGCCGGACACCCCCTAGGCTGCGGCGCATGACGGAACGGACCGTGGTGGTCGGAGCCGCCCTGCTCGACGGCGGCCGGCTGCTCGCCGCGCGCCGCAGCGCGCCCGCCGAGCTGGCCGGCCGCTGGGAGCTGCCCGGCGGCAAGGTGGAGCCCGGGGAGTCGCCCGAGGACGCGCTGGTGCGCGAACTGCGCGAGGAACTCGGCGTCGAGGTGGAAGTCGTCGAGCGCGTACCGGGGGAGTGGCCCCTGCGGGACCCGTACGTCCTGCAGGTGTGGACCGCCCGCCCCCGCACCGGTTCTCCGCGCCCCGAGCCCCTCCAGGACCACGACGAACTGCGCTGGCTCACGCCGGACCGGCTCTGGGACGTGGACTGGCTCGATCAGGACGTCCCGGCGGTCAGGGAAGTGGTCGCACGTCTGCTGTGACCCCCGCGCGGCGCCGTTCGGCGGCACTCCGCACTCTCCGGGCGGTACTCGGCACCGGATATCGGGTATGTGCCCATTAACCCCACGAAACAGGACATGGGTGGGCTTGCTGGCCTGGGAAGTGATCGGCGTGATCGACACCGATGGCGACTGCGCCGAGTGGACCTTTCCCGAGGAACCGGGCGCCGTGCGCGCCGCCCGCGCGGCGGTCCGCGACCAACTGCGCGGATGGCGCCTCGACAGCCTCGCGGACCTCGCGGCGCTGCTGGTCAGCGAGCTGGTGACGAACGCCCTGCGGCACGCCACGGGCCCCGTCGGCGTACGTCTGGTCCGCCCCGCCGACCTCGGCGACACCCTGCTGGTGGAGGTCTCCGACCCGCTCCCGGACCCGCCGCACGAGCGCGCCCCGCGCCCCGACGAGGAGAGCGGCCGCGGTCTCCAACTGGTCGCCGGTTCCTCACGCCGCTGGGGCACCCGGCCGGGAGAGACCGGCAAGACGGTCTGGTTCGAACTGGCCGTGCCGGGATGAGCCCGGCTATACCTGCCCGAACCCGGGTGCGCCGGTGTGTACCCGCCGGACGGAGCCGTCCTGAGTCCGGTTCGGTCCCGGACGGTTGCCGTAACGCGTGATTCGACGACGTGTTGCCTGGTTAGAAGACTGGAAGTGTTGTCACGGCCCGGACCGAAAACCACCGGGAACGTGCTGTGATCGTGAACACCGTGTTGTGCGGCGCCGTAGTGCTGGATACTGCGGGCAGCCGCAGCCGGTGACCGGTGCCGGACGCGGTGAGCTGGAGGGGACGGTTCGCGTGAGCGAGATACCAGCGAAGGCCACGGAGTCCGAGGACCCGTCGGACGGCGCGAGGGCCAAGGCCGCGGACGAGCGGCGGCCCGGCGACGCCATGTGGCAGAGCAGCCCACCCGGCTCCATCTACGACTACATCAAGGTGGCGTCCTTCTCCATCAGCCCCAAGGGGCTGGTCGACCAGTGGAGTCTGCGCGCCGAGCAGCTCTTCGGCATTCCGGCCGGACGCGCCATCGGCATGGATCCCGTCGACGCCTTCATCGATCCCGATCTGCGCGAGCGCGGTCAGCGGAAGATGGCCGAGATACTCGACGGGCGGGAGTGGACCGGGGTGGTCCCCTTCCGGATGCCGGACACCGCGGACGGGGAGTGCGGCCGGGAGGGCCTCGCCGAGGTCTATGTGATGCCCACCCGCACAGCGGAGGGTGACAAGGCCGCCGTCTGCATCGTCGTCGACGTCCGCACCCTGCGCAGCATCGAGACCGATCTCGCCGCCTCGCAGGCGATTTTCGGTCAATCTCCGTTCGGGTTTCTTCTGATCGACACCGAACTGAGGGTCCGTCGTGCCAACGAACAGTTCGCCAACACGTTCGGCGGCACTCCCGACGACCACCGGGGCCGCGGCGTCCACGACTACCTGATGCGCGGCGAGGCCGAACGGGTCGCGGCCACCCTGCGCCGGGTCCTGGAGACCGGCAACTCCATCACGGACATGCACGTCACGGGCTTCGTACCGGGCTCCGAGGAGCGGCGGCACTGGTCCATCAACCTCTACCGCGTGCACAGCGGCAGCGGCCGGCCGATCGGCGTCGCCTGGCTCGGCACCGACATCACCGCCCGCCGGGACGCCGCCCGCGAGGCAGCCGCGGCACGGCGCAATCTCGCCCTGCTCAACGAGGCGGGCGCCCGCATAGGGAACTCCCTCGACCTCGAGACCACCGCCCGCGAACTCCTCGACGTCGTCGTCCCCGGCTTCTGCGACCTCGCCACCGTCGACCTCTACCAGGGCCTCCTGGTCGGCGACGAGACCCCGCCCGGACTCGCCGACGGCAGCGCGGAACTGCGCCGCGTGGCCTTCGCCAGCGCGGTATCCGACGCGCCCTTCGTCGGCGGCGGGACGCCCGTCGCGGTCGGCGCGGTCCACCACTACCCCTTCAACTCGCCCTGCGCGGACGCCCTGCGCACCGCCCGGCCGCAGTCCGTCCCCGCCGAGGACGGCGGCCTCGTCCAGTCCACGCTGGCCGTCCCGATGGTCGCCCACGACACGGTCGTCGGACTCGTCCAGTTCGCCCGTACGAAGGGCAGCGAGCCGTTCGGCGACCGCGACCGGGACCTGGCCTGGGAGCTGGCGGCACGCGCGGCCGTCTGCATCGACAACGCCCGCCTCTACCGCCGCGAGCACGAACGGGCGTTGATACTGCAGCGGTCCCTGCTCCCGCCCGGCGACCCGGAGGCCTCCGGCCTGGACATCGCCTGCCGCTACCTGCCGGGCAACGCGGCGACCGAGGTCGGCGGCGACTGGTTCGACGTCATAGAACTGCCCGGTGCCCGGACCGCGTTGGTGGTGGGAGACGTCATGGGGCGGGGGCTGCGCGCCGCGGTCGCGATGGGCGAACTGCGCACGGCGGTCCGCACCCTGGCCCTGCTGGACCTCGAACCGGCCGAGGTGCTCTCGGCGTTGGACGAGATCGCCCGTGGCCTCGGCACTCCGGGCGGCGTCCAGCAGGCCACCCGGACGGCCCGTCAGCCAAGGGACGCCGACCTGTCCGAGGTCTACCTCGCGACCTGTGTGTACGCCGTCTACGACTCGGTGACCAGGCGGTGCACGTTCGCCAACGCGGGCCATCTGCCGCCGGTGCTGGTGGAACCCGGCGAGGACGCGCTGATGCTGGACGTGCCGCCCGGCATGCCGCTGGGCGTGGGCGGCGAGCCCTTCGAGGAGGTGGAGGTCGAACTCCCCGAGGGCGCGCTCCTGGCGCTCTACACGGACGGGCTGGTCGAATCCCGTGACCATCCCCTGGACGAGGGCCTCCAGGCCTTCGTGGGCGCGCTGACCGACCCCTCCCAGCCGCTGGAGGACGTCTGCGACCACGTCCTCAACACCCTCGACACCCACCACGGCGAGGACGACATCGCGCTGCTGATGGCCCGTGTCCAGGGCCTGCCCGCCGAGTCGGTCGGCGACTGGACCCTGCCGCGCGAGCCGCGCAGTGTGGGCCGCGCCCGGGAGTACGCGCGCGGGCAGCTGCTCAGCTGGGACCTCGAGCCCCTGGTCGACACCGCGGAGCTCCTGGTCAGCGAGCTGGTGACGAACGCCCTGCGGTACGGCGAGGGCGAGATACGGCTGCGGCTGCTCCTGGACCGCACCCTGGTCTGCGAGGTCTGGGACTCCGGCCTGGTGCAGCCGCGCCGGCGCCGTGCCCGTGACACCGACGAGGGGGGACGGGGGCTGCAGCTGGTCGGGCTGCTCAGCGCCGCGTGGGGCTCCCGCCGCACCCCGCGGGGCAAGACGGTCTGGTTCGAACTGCCCCTGCCCGACGGCGGAACCGGCCTGACGGACCCGGCGGAGGCCCTGCTGAGCCTGTTCTGAGCGGCCGGTGCCGTGTGCCGGCCGCAGGGCTGAGGCCCGGGTTTCCTCGCCCCCGCCGCCCCTGCCCTTCCCGTCCCCAGGGGCTCCGCCCCTTCGACCCCGCCGGGGCTGCGCCCCCTGAACCCTTGCGGGGCTGCGCTCCCTGGACCCCTGCGGGGCTCCGCCCCTGCACCCCGCCGGGGCTCCGCCCCGGACCCCTTCGGCCTGAACGGCCTCGTCCTCAAACGCCGGACGGGCTGAGTGATGCCGGACGGGCTGAGTAGTGCCGGGTGGGGTGAGAGGGGAGCCGCGCCTTCCGGTCGGCCCGCACGGGTGGTGGGTGGGCACAGGCCGGGGGTCTGGGGGCGGAGCCCCCAGGGGTCAGTGTGGCAGCCCGGGCTCGGGATCCCCGGCGCTCAAGCCCC
This sequence comes from Streptomyces sp. NPDC001348, assembly GCF_053597535.1. NCBI lineage: Bacteria > Bacillati > Actinomycetota > Actinomycetes > Kitasatosporales > Streptomycetaceae > Streptomyces > Streptomyces sp. NPDC001348. The sequence goes on from NZ_JBSFIK010000026.1 coordinate 23,861, forward strand.
CGGCAGGGTCCGGCGTCCCCGGGTCTCCGGCCCGCCGAAGCTCGCCGGGGGGCCCGCGTCGGGTTCCTCGGCCAGAAGGATGCCGCCCAGGACGGCGCCGCTGAGGCCGGTGACAGGGGTCTCGGCGTACGGCGTCCCGTGTGCGCGGACGTCGCGCTCGGCGAGGTCGCGGGCCTCGCGGGCGAGCCGGTCGGCCAGGGCGAGCCCGGGGCCGCGGTCGGCCAGGAGCCGGACGGCCTCCGCCAGCCGGGTGCGGGCCTCGGCCCCCACGGCCCCCCGGTGGGTGCCGACGAAGTCGTCCGCGGCGTCGACCACGCCGCGGGCCACGAGCAGCGCCGCCGCCGACACCACTCCGGTCCGGCCACCCCCCAGCGGCTCGACGGCCCGCGCGACGTGCCGCAGGGCGTCCAACGGGTCGTAGGGTCCCCCGGTCAGTTCCCTGCGTACGGCGGCCAGCGCACCGTCGGCCCGGGCGATCCGCGCCCGCAGCTCCCCGGCGGGAACGTCGGCCGCCCCGGCCTCGCGGGCCACCGCGATCGCCGCCTCCGCACCGGTCAGCGCCGCCGGCACCAGTCCCGCCGCCTCCCGCACCCCGGCCGTGAGCCGTTCCACACCGGTGACCAGCACACCGGCCTGGGCGATGGCCCCCTCGGCGGCGCGCAGATGGCGGGCCGCCCGCTCCGGATCACCCGCGTCGGCCGTCTGTCGGCACGCGTTGAGGTGACCGGTGGCGAACACCAGCCGGTCCTTGGCCTGTTCCAGATGCCCCGTCACCGGCTCCACGGCCGACGCGGTGAACCGCCCGCCGAGCCCGCCGAGCGTCACCGCCGCCCCGCCCGTCCGCGCCGCCAGCTCCCGGAACCGCCCCTCGGCGACCTCCAGCGCTCCGCCCACCCCCTCCTCCAGTGCCCGCAGCCGGTCGAACGCGGGCGCCTCGGCGTCCAGCCGCCGCCCCGCCTCCGCGCACCGCCCCACGACACCCACCAGCGCCTGCCGCCGGGCCGCCTCGTCCGCCGGTACGCCCTGCTCGTACCGCCGCCGGATCGCGAACGCGGCCGCCAGCTCCGTCTCCGCGGCCCGCAGCGCCCGCAGATACGGCTCCACCGCCGCCGCACCGAACCGCGCCTCGGCGAAGGAGAGTTCCTCACGGCTGGTGCGCACGCTGTCGTCCGCGACGACCAGCGCGTTACGCGCCTGCCGCTCGAAGTCACCCGCCGTCGGCACGGGCGGCCGGACGGACACCACCCCGGGCGTCGTCCGGGTCCGGGCCCGCCGGCTGCGCCGTACGTACCCGTACCCGGCCAGCACTCCCGCCGCGCCCACCACCACGAGCGGCAGCAGCAGATCGGTGGCGGACGTCTCGTCCCGCGCCGCGGCGCCGGCGGCCACGACAGGCGCGGCGTGCGCGACGGGAACCGGATCTTCGGCGCTGATCGTCATCCCCGGCGACAGCAGCCACACGAACCCGGCCACCCCGCCCAGCACGGCGTGCGCCACCCGCACGGCTGTGTGCGACGTGGCGCGCCGCGGCCGGCCCCGGATCAAGGTTGACGTCACATTTCGGAGCGTATGGGCAGGTGAGGGGCGCCGCGACCGGGGCGGGCGGTCGGGGGACGGGGACGCCGAGGGCGCCGAGGACGGGGAGTACGGGGATGGACGCGGAACCGACGCAGGACAGAACCCGACCGGTGGCCGCCGACGGCGAGGACACCCCACAGGGGCCGGAGGACGTCCCACCGGGCCCGCCCACCCCCGGCCCCGGACGGAAGCGCCGCTGGATACGCCGCACGGTCCTCGCCCTGATCCTGCTGCTCCTGCTCTCCCTCCTCACCGCCGAGGCCGCCCTCCGCGTCAACTACAGCGGCGACACGGCCGACGGCACGTACACCCGCGGCAGGGACGCCATCTGGCTCGGCCACGCCTGGATCGACGGCAGAAAGGACGACCGGGACGTCGAAGCCCTCGCCCGCCGCCTGCGAGGCACCGGTATCCGCGACCTGTACGTCCATTCCGGCCCCCTGGAACACGACGGCACCCTCCCCCCATCGGACTACCCGCAGGCGCGTTGGCTGATAGCAGCCGTCCACCGCGAACTGCCCGGCGTTCGCGTCCAGGCCTGGCTCGGCGACGTCCTGGCCACCGAGTCCCCGGACGGCATGCGTCTGGAGCGGGCGGCGACCCGGGCAGCCGTCGTCCGCTCCACCCGCCGGGTTCTCGCCGCCGGTTTCGAGGGCGTCCACTTCGACCTGGAGCCGCTGCACTCAGGCGACCGCGACTACCTCGGCCTCCTCGACGACCTGCACCGCGTCACCCGCGACCGGCACGCCCTGCTCTCCGTCGCCGCCCACCAGATCGACCCGCTGCCTGCCTTCCACTCCGTCTGGGGCACGCTCGCGGGCCACCCCAAGTGGTGGTCGCAGGCGTACTTCGGCCAGGTGGCCCGCCGTGTCGACCAGATCGCCGTGATGTCGTACGACACCATGCAGCCGCTGCAGAGCCTGTACGGCGGTTATGTCGCCGAGCAGACCTCCCTGGCCCTGGAGGTCACCCCGCCCTCCACCGACCTCCTGATGGGCCTGCCCTTCTACCACGAGAACCGTTTCGGCCACTGGAACCACGCGGAGACGGTCCCCGCCGCCGTCCGGGGCGTCCGTCTGGGCCTGTCCCGCACCGACGCCGACCGCGCCCGCTTCGGCGTGGCCCTCTACGTGGACTTCGCGGCGACGGGGGACGACTGGAGCGCCTACCGGAAGGATTGGGCAAACCATTGACGTGCCGGGCTGGAACCGGTGGGATGCTGATCGTCATGCACATGTTCCTGCAAGTCGTCGGCGCGCTGCTCGTGACGCTGATGGCGGTGTTGGGGATCGCGGCCGTCACGACCGGCTGGGTGGTCCCGCTGGGTCGGCACCGGATCCTGCGGCCCAAGCTGTGGGGGTACTGCCAGCTCTTCGCCGCGGTCGGTGCCTCCCTGTGGATGTTCCTCGGCGTGTTCCGCGCCAGGTTCGACACCCTCCCGGTCATCGGCTGGTTGATGTTCATGGGGAGTCTCTTGGTGGGGAATCTCGCCCGGCGCCCCGGCCGTACCCCCGAACTGCCCCCTACGAACTCCGCCTCCTGATCTTCGACCCCAGCCACACCAGCGGGTCGTACTTGCGGTCGACGGCGCGCTCCTTCAGGGGGATCAGCGCGTTGTCCGTGATCCTGATGCCCTCCGGGCAGACCTCCGTGCAGCACTTGGTGATGTTGCAGTAGCCGAGCCCGTGCTCGTCCTGGGCCGTGGTCTTGCGGTCCAGGCCGGCCTCGGCCGCCGCGTCCAGCGGGTGCATGTCCAGCTCGGCCACCCGCATCAGGAAGCGGGGACCGGCGAAAGCCCGCTTGTTCTCCTCGTGGTCACGGACCACATGGCAGGTGTCCTGGCACAGGAAGCACTCGATGCACTTGCGGAACTCCTGCGGCCGGTCCACGTCCTCCTGCATCATCCGGTACTCGCCGGGGGCGAGCCCGGGCGGCGGCACGAACGCCGGAACCTCCCTGGCCTTCTGGTAGTTGAAGCCGACGTCGGTCACCAGGTCGCGGATCACCGGGAAGGCGCGCAGCGGGGTCACGGTGATCGTCTCCTCGCGGTCGAAGACCGACATGCGGGTCATGCACATCAGCCTCGGCCGCCCGTTGATCTCCGCGGAGCACGAACCGCACTTGCCCGCCTTGCAGTTCCAGCGCACCGCCAGATCGGGGGCCTGGGTGGCCTGGAGGCGGTGGATGATGTCGAGCACCACCTCGCCGTCGTTGACCTCGACCTCGAAGTCCTCCAGGCCGCCGCCCCCGACATCACCCCGCCACACCTTGAAGCGGGCCTCGTAGCTGCTCACTCGTACAGCTCCTCTTCGGCGAGGTACTTGACCAGCTCCTCCTTCTCGAAGAGGGCGAGCAGGTCGGGACGGATGGGGTCGGTGGTCTCCCGGGAGAGCGTGATCTGGCCGCGGACCGGGTCCGTCGCCGCCAGGCCGCCCGTGGGGTCGGTGAGCCGGCACAGCAGGTTGATCCGGCGCCAGTCGCGTTCCATCGCCGGGCAGTCCTCGCGGGTGTGCCCGCCGCGCGACTCGGTGCGCTCCAGCGCCGCCCGGGCCACGCACTCGCTGACCAGCAGCATGTTCCTGAGGTCGAGGGCGAGGTGCCAGCCCGGGTTGAACTGCCGGTGCCCCTCGACCCCGGCCCGCCGCGCCCGTACCCGCAGCTCCCCGAGCTTCTTCAGCGCCTGCTCCATCTCGCCCTCGCGGCGGATGATGCCGACCAGGTCGTTCATCGTCTGCTGGAGCTGCTGGTGCAGGCCGTAGGGGTTCTCCGGCGGCCCGCCGGCCGGTTCCGCGCTCTCGGCCTCGGCCGAGAAGGGCCGCAGCGCCTCCGCCGCGGCCGCGTCGACCTGGGTGTCGTCCACCGGGGGACGGGCCGCGGCCAGGGCCGCCGTGTACTCGGCGGCGTGCCAGCCCGCCCGGCGGCCGAAGACCAGCAGGTCGGAGAGGGAGTTGCCGCCGAGCCGGTTGGAGCCGTGCATGCCGCCCGCGACCTCACCGGCCGCGAACAGCCCCGGCACCCCGCGCGCCGCCGCCGTGTCGGAGTCGACCGCGATGCCGCCCATCACGTAGTGGCAGGTCGGCCCGACCTCCATCGGCTCCGCCGTGATGTCGACGTCGGCCAGCTCCTTGAACTGGTGGTACATGGAGGGCAGCCGGCGCCGGATCACCTCGGCCGGCATCCGCGTCGACACGTCCAGGAAGACCCCGCCGTGCGGGGAGCCGCGGCCCGCCTTCACCTCGGCGTTGATCGCCCGGGCGACCTCGTCGCGGGGGAGGAGCTCCGGAGGGCGCCGGTTGTGGTCCGGGTCCTCGTACCAGCGGTCGGCCTCGTCCTCCGACTCGGCGTACTTCTCCTTGAAGACGTCCGGGACGTAGTCGAACATGAACCGCTTGCCGTCGGAGTTCCTCAGCACCCCGCCGTCGCCCCGGACGGACTCGGTCACCAGGATGCCCTTCACCGACGGCGGCCAGACCATGCCCGTCGGGTGGAACTGCACGAACTCCATGTTCAGCAGCGGCGCCCCGGCGAGCAGGGCGAGGGCGTGCCCGTCGCCGGTGTACTCCCACGAGTTCGACGTCACCTTGAAGGACTTGCCGATGCCGCCGGTCGCGATCACCACGGCGGGGGCCTCCAGGACGAAGAAACGGCCGGTCTCGCGCTCGTAGGCGAAGACCCCGGAGACCCTCTCGCCCGCGGTGGAGCCGCTGTCGGGCACGGTCTTCAGCACCCGGGTGACCGTGCACTCCTGGAACACCTTCAGCCGGGACTCGTAGTCCCCGGTCTCCCGGTGGTCCTCCTGCTGCAGTGCGACGATCTTCTGCTGCAGGGTGCGGATCAGCTCCAGGCCCGTGCGGTCGCCGACGTGGGCGAGGCGCGGGTACTCGTGGCCGCCGAAGTTGCGCTGCGAGATCCGGCCGTCCTTCGTACGGTCGAACAGGGCGCCCCAGGTCTCCAGCTCCCACACCCGGTCCGGAGCCTCCTGGGCGTGCAGCTCGGCCATCCGCCACTGGTTGAGGAACTTGCCGCCGCGCATGGTGTCGCGGAAGTGGACCTGCCAGTTGTCGCGCTCGTTGGCGTTGGCCATCGCCGCGGCGATGCCGCCCTCGGCCATCACCGTGTGCGCCTTGCCGAACAGCGACTTGCAGATCACCGCGGTGCGGGCGCCCCGCTCACGTGCCTCGATGGCGGCCCGCAGTCCGGCGCCGCCCGCGCCGACCACGACGACGTCCCACTCCTGACGGTCGACCACGGACATCAGAAAGCCTCACTCAGCTAGAAGAAGCGCGGATCGTCGAAGACCCCGGACGCGACCAGGTAGACGTAGAAGTCGGCGAGCGCCACGCTCACCAGCGATGCCCAGGCGAGCTGCATGTGGCGGGCGTTCAGCCGTCCCACGAACTGCCACATCCGGTAGCGCACGGGATGTCGGGAGAAGTGTTTGAGCTTGCCGCCGACGATGTGCCGGCAGGAGTGGCAGGAGATCGTGTACGCCCAGATCAGCACGATGTTCGCCAGGAAGACGAGGCTCCCCAGGCCCATGTGGCCCCAGTGGTGGTGCTGGTCGCGGAAGGACAGCACGGTGTCGTAGGTGAGCACCCCGGCGACCAGCAGGGCGGCGTAGAAGAAGTACCGGTGCAGGTTCTGCAGGATCAGCGGGAAGCGGGTCTCGCCGGTGTAGCCGCGGTGCGGTTCGGCCACGGCGCAGGCCGGCGGGGAGGCCCAGAAGCTGCGGTAGTACGCCTTGCGGTAGTAGTAGCAGGTCAGGCGGAAACCGAGCGGGAAGATCAGGATGATGATCGCGGGGGAGATGCCCCACCAGCCCCCGAAGAGGTCGGCGTTCGGGCCCGCGTGCATGGTCCGGCACTTCTCCGCCAGGCAGGGGGAGTAGAAGGGCGAGACGTACGGCGCCGCGTAGTAGTCCGCGTTGGCGAACGCCCGCCACGTCGAGTAGACGACGAAGGCGAACAGACCGGCCGCGGTGACGGCAGGGGCCAGCCACCAGCGGTCGGTCCGCAGGTGCGGGGCGGCGATCGCGGCGCGCGTGCGAGTGCGTACGCCGCCGCTGTCGGGTTGGGATTCCGTACCAGTGGCCAAAGCAGGGCTCCGCTTCCATCGGCTCCGTTTCCATTCGGCTCCGGTCGCCTTCGGGGCGCCTGAGCCGGTGTCGAGTGACCGACCGTGCTCACCCCTTCGGGCCTCCGCGCGCTCGGCCACTCGACACCGGCGCGCCCCTCCGGCTCGCTCGCGGTCGGGTCAGGGTGCGTGCCGGTCGCGGGCGCCGAGGCCCTCGTCGTCCGAGTCGGTCCACAGGCTGACGTCGTACGGGGTGTCGGAGATGGTGACGAGGTCGGGCCGGCCGGCAGCGGCCGGAGCCGCCGCCGCGTCGCGCAGCAGCGCCACGCTCTCGCGCAGGTGGTTGGCGTCCGTCCGGACCCGGCGGATCTCCAGGCCACTGCTGCCGAGCTGCTTCTCCAGCCGTCCCAGCGACCGGTAGAGGTCGTCGAGGCAGCGCTGGACTGACGTCAATTCGTCGTGCACGGACATGACTTGCCCTCACTTCCACGGGTCCCGCGGGCTCTGCGGCAACGTTCATGCGCCTGCGAGTGTTGCGCGTCACACCTCGTGATGTGAAGAGATGTGCACCGATTGGCCGGGGGCGTACGGGTGCGTCTTGCGGGTGTGTTGCGCCGCACGGGTGGGCTTACCGCCCGTCGCCGCTGTGTCGCCCTGTGTTGCCGGATCCTTTCCTCTTCAGTGGGTGCATAGATCTGATCAGCTCCATATACCGACAAACGTGATCATAACCCCCGCGGCTCCCGGAGGTAAGCAGAGATGTCCCACGACGGCGTCGGACTGCGCGCGGCCATGCGCTCGGTCGCCTTCCTCACCGCGGGCGCACTCGCGGTGCCCCTCCTCGCCGGCTGTGGTTCCGACGACAAGGCGAGCACCCCGCTGGCCGGCCAGGACGTCGCCCCGGCGGCCCGCGCCCAGGTCGCCGACGGCGGCACCCTGCGCTGGGCCGTGGACGACGTACCGGAGACCCTGAACACGTTCCAGGCCGACGCCGACGCCGGCACCACCCGGGTCGCGCAGGCCGTCCTGCCGTCGATGTTCCGCCTCGACGCCAAGGGCCGTCCGGTGCGCAACCCCGACTACCTGGAGTCCGCCAAGGTCATCGAGACCGAACCCCGCCAGGTCGTCCTGTACCGGCTCAACCAGCAGGCCGTCTGGAGCGACGGCCGTGAGATCGGCGCCGCCGACTTCGCCGCCCAGTGGCGTGCCCTGTCCGGCAAGGACAGCGCCTACTGGACCGCCCGCAACGCCGGCTACGACCGCATCGCCAAGATCGAACGCGGTGCCAACGACCTCGAGGTCCGGGTCACCTTCAGCCGCCCCTACGCCGACTGGAAGTCGCTGTTCTCCCCGCTGTACCCGAAGGACGTCATGGGCACCCCCGACGCCTTCAACGACGGAGCCCGCCGCAAGCTCAAGGTCACCGCCGGCCCCTTCAAGGTCAAGGACGTCGACACCGCGAAGAAGGACGTCGTCCTCACCCGCAACCCCCGCTGGTGGGGCCACCCCGCCAAGCTGTCCGAGATCGTGCTGCACGCCGTGCCCCGCGACAAGCGGGCCGCCGCCCTCGCCGACGGCAAGGTGGACCTCGCCGACGTCGACCCCGCCGAGGCCCAGCGCGTCAACCTCGCCACCCACGCCAAGGGCGCCGGCGCGCCCCTGACGGGACCCGGGCGCACCTCCGCGAAGAAGCTCCGGGAGTCCGTCACCACGTATCTGCGCCGGCAGCAGGGACTGCGCGACTTCGAGGTCCGCAAGTCCCTCGAGCCTGCCTACACCCAGCTCGCCCTCAACGGCTCCGGGGGCCCCCTCGCCGACGAGCGGGTCCGCCGCGCCGTCGCCCGCGCCATCGACCGCACGGAACTGGCCAAGGCCGTCCTCGGCCCCCTCGGCCTGCCCGCCGCCCCCGTCGGCAGCCACCTCGCCCTGGCCGGTGAGGCCGGCTACACCGACAGCAGCGGCGTCCTCGGCGGCCAGGACACCGCCGCGGCACAGGCGCTGCTCGCGGACGCCGGGTGGGTCCTCGGCGGGCCGGTCAAGGAGCAGAAGAAGCCCGACAAGGCGGCCGGCCCCGAGCACAAGAAGGGCGACGAGTCGCAGGGCGGCGACGACGGCGCGTACATCATCGGCGAGGACAACAAGGACGCCCGCGACCACCAGGACCACACCGGGAGCGACGGGGGCGACAAGCACCTCGCCCAGGACGGCAGGCAGCACACCGGCAAGCAGGGCGGAGCGCAGGGCGCGTACGCCCCCCAGGGCACCGCCGCCCCGGCGGGCGCCGCGGCCGGAGCGCTCGCCAAGGACGGCAAGGCGCTGATCCTGCGCTTCGTGATCCCCTCGGGCCCCGGCTCCGACGCCCTCCGCACGGTCGCCGACCGGATCTCGCACATGCTGCGGAAGGTCGGCATCCGCACCGACATCACGAAGGTCCCGGACGACAGCTTCTTCAAGGATTACGTCGCCTCCGGCCAGTACGACCTAGCCCTGTACTCCTGGCCCTCCACCCCCTTCCCCGCCACCGACGCCCGCCCGATCTACGCCAAGCCGGTCGCCGCCGCGGACGGCTCCCTGAACGTCGAGCAGAACTACACCCGGGTCGGCACCGACCAGGTCGACCAGCTCTTCGACCAGGCCGCAGCCACGCTGGACGACGACGAGGCCCGGGACCTGATCCGCGAGGCCGACTCCCGGATCTGGGCCGCCGCCGCCTCGATCCCCCTCTACCAGCGCCCCCAGCTCGTCGGCGTGCGCAAGGCCCTGGCGAACGCCGGCGCCTTCGGCTTCCAGACCCCGGTCTACGAGGACATGGGCTTCCTGAAGAAGGGGGCGAAGGCCTCCGGCGGTAAGGCGAGTGCGAGTGCGAGTGCGAGTGCGAGTGCCTCTGCGACTGCGACTGCGAGTGCGACCAAGGAGTAGGGGGCGGGCGCCTTGGTCGGGTGCGGGTGCATTGGGGCTTGTCGCGCCCCGCGGCGGAGCCGCTGTCGATACGGGCCCGCGCCCCTGGGTAGGTCACCTGGGCGCCCATCAGTGGTCTGAGCTGCATAGACGTACCCGCAAACCCGAACCCCCGGAGAGCCCCGTACCATGGGGTGTGGCCGTGGCGTGTCCAGCCCGGCAGGGCCCGCGCAACACAGACGTCCGCGCAGGGCGATCCTCACACTCCGGGAGTACGCCAACCTATGGCCACGCGCCACGACATCCGCAACGTCGCCATCGTCGCCCACGTCGACCACGGCAAGACCACCATCGTCGACGGCATGCTGAAGCAGGCCGGTGCCTTCGCCGCCCACCAGCTCGACTCGGTGGACGACCGAATGATGGACTCGAACGACCTGGAGCGTGAGAAGGGCATCACGATCCTCGCCAAGAACACGGCGGTGAAGTACCACCCCAAGGACGGCGGGGACCCGATCACGATCAACATCATCGACACCCCCGGCCACGCCGACTTCGGCGGCGAGGTCGAGCGGGGTCTGTCGATGGTCGACGGCGTCGTGCTGCTCGTCGACGCCTCCGAGGGCCCGCTCCCGCAGACCCGCTTCGTGCTGCGCAAGGCCCTCCAGCAGCGGCTGCCCGTCATCCTGTGCATCAACAAGACGGACCGCCCGGACTCCCGCATCGACGAGGTCGTCAACGAGACGTACGACCTGTTCCTCGACCTGGACGCGGACGAGGAGCAGATCGAGTTCCCGATCGTCTACGCCTGCGGCCGTGACGGCATCGCCTCGCTGACCAAGCCGGAGAACGGCACGGTCCCGGCGGACTCCACCAGCCTGGAGCCGTTCTTCTCCACGATCCTGGAGCACATCCCGGCCCCGACCTACGACGAGGAGGCCCCGCTCCAGGCCCACGTCACCAACCTGGACGCCGACAACTTCCTCGGCCGTATCGCGCTGCTGCGCGTCGAGCAGGGCGAGCTGCGCAAGGGCCAGACGGTCGCCTGGATCAAGCGCGACGGGTCGATCAGCAACGTCCGCATCAGCGAACTGATGATGACCGAGGCGCTCACCCGCAAGCCCGCCGAGAAGGCCGGCCCCGGTGACATCTGCGCCGTCGCCGGCATCCCCGACATCATGATCGGCGAGACCCTCGCGGACCCCGAGAACCCGGTCCCGCTCCCGCTGATCACGGTCGACGAGCCCGCGATCTCGATGACCATCGGCACCAACACCTCCCCGCTGGTCGGCCGTGGCGGCACCGGCAAGGGCGCCGACGCGAAGGCGGCCGTCAAGGACCGCAAGGTCACCGCGCGTCAGGTGAAGGACCGCCTGGACCGCGAGCTGATCGGCAACGTCTCCCTCCGGGTGCTGGAGACCGAGCGTCCGGACGCCTGGGAGGTCCAGGGCCGCGGTGAGCTGGCGCTCGCCATCCTGGTCGAGACCATGCGCCGGGAGGGTTACGAGCTGACCGTCGGCAAGCCGCAGGTCGTCACCAAGGACGTCGACGGCAAGGTCTACGAGCCGGTCGAGCGCATGACCGTCGACGTGCCCGAGGAGCACATGGGCGCGGTCACCCAGCTCATGGGTGTCCGCAAGGGCCGGATGGACAACATGTCCAACCACGGCTCCGGCTGGGTGCGCATGGAGTTCGTCGTGCCCTCGCGCGGTCTGATCGGATTCCGGACCGAGTTCCTGACCCAGACCCGCGGCACGGGCATCGGCCACTCCATCCACGAGGGCTTCGAGCCCTGGTTCGGCACCCTGCAGACCCGTAACAACGGCTCGCTGGTCGCCGACCGGTCCGGTGCCGTCACCGCGTTCGCGATGACGAACCTCCAGGAGCGCGGTGTGCTGTTCGTGGAGCCCGGCACCGAGGTGTACGAGGGCATGATCGTCGGCGAGAACTCCCGCTCCGACGACATGGACGTCAACATCACCAAGGAGAAGAAGCTCACCAACATGCGGTCCTCGACGGCCGACGTGGCCGAGTCGATCGTGCCGCCGCGCAAGCTGTCGCTCGAGCAGTCGCTGGAGTTCTGCCGCGACGACGAGTGCGTCGAGGTGACCCCGGAGGCCGTCCGCATCCGCAAGGTCGTGCTCGACCAGCGTGACCGGGCCCGCGCCGCCAGCCGCGCCAAGCACGGCTGACGACCCGCCGGCCCTCGGCCCGAAGCCCGGGTACCCCCATGGGGGTACCCGGGCTTTTTCAAAGGTCTATGCGTCTGCTGTGACTGAATTGAGATTTACAGACGGTGGTCGCCGTCTGCCGCATGCCAGATAGTTGTCCGTTAGCGCTCGGGTCAATGGGTCTCGCGCTGTGGGGACAGTGCCGACTCACGAGCACCACGGGGTGCCTGATCCTCCGTCAGGGGTGTCGGAGGACGAACGGAAGCCCCTCTCCTGTCGGTGAACGCGTGAAGTCATGAGGAGGAATCCCTATGTGCGGTACCGCGAACGCCAGGTGGGTCACACAGCTCTGAGGAACGGGCCGGCCGTCCGAGGCGGCCGTTCGACTACGCGCGTCCGGCCGCGGACTCGCGCCGTCCGGCGTACCCCGAGCTCTCACACACCCATACCTGTGGAACGGACGAACCGTGACCAGTCCTACCGACACCGAGGGCGGCGGTCCACCGGTCGTCGTCGACGGTGAACCAGGGCCGCAGACGAAACCCGAGTCCGCCGAGTTAGCCGGCCGGTCCCCCGGCCGGATGATGTGGATCCGCTTCAAGCGCGACCGGACGGGAGTGATCTCGGCCTGTGTCGTGGGCCTCTTCTTCCTGATCGGGCTGGCCGCCCCGCTGATCTCCAAGCTCTACGGCAAGAACCCGTACACGGTCTACGCGGACGAACGCCCCGAACTCTTCGACAGCGCGGGTGTGCCGGTGCGGCCCAACGGCGGCATCAGCGGCGAGTTCTGGTTCGGCCTCGAACCGGGCAACGGCTACGACGTCTTCACCAAACTCCTCTACGGCATCCGCACCTCGCTGATGATCTCGATCGCGGTCACCGTGGCGGTCGTCGTGACCGGCATCCTGCTCGGCGTCGCCGCCGGCTACCTCGGCGGGAAGGCCGACTACACCATCGGCCGGCTGATCGACTTCCTGCTCGCCTTCCCGGCCCAGCTGTTCTTCATCGCGAGCATGCCGGTCGTCGTCTCACTGTTCGTCAGTCCCCGGGACGAGACACCGACCTACGTCCGGGTGGTCGCCCTCATCCTCGTCCAGTGGTTCCTGGGCTGGATGAGCCTCGCCCGCATCCTGCGCGGCACCTCACTCGCCCTGCGCGAACGGGAGTTCATCGAAGCGGCCAGGGTCAGCGGCGCCTCCCCGTGGTGGATCATCCGCAAGGAGATCCTGCCCAACGTCGTCACACCGCTCCTGGTGCAGTCGACGTACCTGTTGCCCAACTTCGTGACCGCCGAGGCCGGTCTGTCCTACCTGGGCGTGGGCATCGTCGAACCGACGCCCGACTGGGGCCAGATGTTCGCCAAGGCGTCCACCGAACTCGTCATGCAGAACGACATCACCTACATGTTCTTCCCCGGCATCTCGATGATCGTCTTCGTCGTCGCGTTCAACCTGCTCGGAGACTCGGTCAGAGACGCCTTCGACCCCAAGACAGCGCGCTGACCCGCGGTTCCCGGGCGTCCTCGCCCGACACCGCACGGCACCTCCTTTCACTGGTGACACACGGATGGGTGGAAACTGAGTGATCAGCAAGGGCGGACACCGCGCATACGCCGCACTGTCGGTGCTCGCGGCCGGGGCACTCGTGCTCACCGGTTGCAGCAAGGGCGGCAGCGACACGGGCGACAACCGGAAACAGGACCAGAAGAACGCCGAACGTCAGCAGGCGTCCATCAAGTTCGGGGACGCGGCGGACTCCCGGGGCCCCGCCCCCGCGGTACCGGGCGCCAGGAGCGGCGGCACCATCAGCGTGCCGAACCGCGACAGCCTGGCCCACCTGGACCCGGCCCAGATCTACGTCTCCAACGAGAGCCAGGTCGCCCAGCTCTTCCACAGAGGGCTCACCGGCTACAAGGCCACCAGCAACGACGGTGCCAAGCACGAGCTCGTCGGAGACCTCGCCACCGACGCCGGCACCACCACGGACGGCGGCAGGACCTGGAAGTACACGCTCAAGGACGGCATCAGGTTCGAGGACGGGTCCCCGATCACGTCCAAGGACGTCCGCCAGACCTTCGAGCGGCTGTTCGCGTCCTTCATCAACACGGGCCCGACCTACCTCCAGCAGTGGCTGGCCGACACCCCGGGCGCCGACTACCGCAAACTGCTGCCGGACGGCCCGTACAAGGGCAAGCACCTCCCCGACAGCGTCCTGGAGACGCCGGACGCGAAAACCGTCGTCTTCCACTTCAGGAAGGCGCACCCCGACCTGCCCTACGCCCTGGGCCTGGTGGGCTACTCGATCGTCTCCCAGAAGGGCGACACCAAGGAGAAGTACGACAGGAAACCGCTGGCGACCGGCCCGTACAAGATCCAGTCGTTCAAGTCCGGCAAGTCGATGGTGCTCGTCAGGAACCCACAGTGGGACCCGAAGACGGACCCGCTCCGGCACCAGTACGTCGACCGGTTCGACTTCACCTTCAACCAGCAGTACGAGGACTCCACCAAGGCGCTCATCGCGGACAGCGGCGCCGACCGGACCTCCGTGAGCCTCCAGAACGGGGTCGACGCGGGCAACCTGTCCAAGGTGCTCGGCGACCCGAGGATGAAGTCCCGCACGGTCAAGGGCTACCAGCCGTTCGTCGGCCAGATGAACATCAACCTCAGCCACCCGGCGATGAAGGACAAGAAGGTCCGCGAGGCCATCGCGTACGCGCTGCCCGTCTCTCCCTTCCAGCGCGCCTACGGCGGCGCCGACGCGATGGAGATCCCCGGCGGCGTCATCGGCCCGACCGTCAGCGGTTACGACCCGAACTTCGACCCGTGGGGCAGGAAGAAGAAGCCCGCCGGTGACCCGGCCAAGGCCAGGAAACTCCTCCAGGAGGCCGGCAAGGTCGGCATGAAGCTGACCTTCGGCTACATCAACTCCCAGGAGGGACAGGCGTACTCCACCGCCATGGCGGCGGGTCTGAAGAGGGCCGGCTTCGACGTCCAGCGCCAGGAGATCCCGGCCGAGTCGTACTACGACCAGGTCGGCAAGATCAACAACAACTACGACATCTTCAACACCAACTGGGCCGCCGACTGGCCGTCCGCCTCGACCGTGATCGCGCCGTTGTACGACGGCCGGACGATCGCCGACGGCGCGTCGAACTACTCGCAGATCAACGACCCGAAGGTCAACAGCGAGATCGACCGCATCAACGGGATCACCGATCCGGTCAAGGCCGCGGCCGAGTGGGAGAAGCTCGACAAGTACCTCGTGAAGGACGTCATCAACGTCGTACCGACCGGCTACTTCAAGCAGGTCCAGATCGCCGGTTCCAGGATCGGCGGCCTCGCCTACGACGACGTCATCGCCGGCATCGACCCGCGTCGCCTGTACGTCAAGTAATCCCCGCCCGACCGGTGTCCGGCGCCCGCCCGCCTCGCCGCGGAGCCGCCGGACACCGCCCGGTCCGCTGACGTCTGAGAGCTGCCACTGCCATGCTGCGCTTCCTCGTCCGCCGGTCGCTCGGCGCGCTCGTCATCCTCTTCCTGCTGAGCATCGTCGCGTTCCTGCTGTTCTTCGGAATGCCGCGGGACCCGGCACTGCTGATGTGCAGCAAGGGATGTACGCAGGCCAACATCCAGAACATCCACCACGTCCTCGGCCTCGACAAGCCGATCCCGGAGCAGTACTGGATCTTCCTGCACAACCTCGTGCTGGGCAGCGACGACTTCACCCAGGGGCCCTGCCCGGCGCCCTGCTTCGGTTACTCGTACCACACGAACGAGCAGGTCTGGCCCACCCTGATGGACCGGCTGCCCACCACCGTCTCGCTCACGCTCGGCGGGGCCGTCTGCTTCCTGGTCCTCGGTCTCGGCACCGGCCTCCTCGCCGCCTGGAAGCGCGGCACGCTCGTCGACAAGAGCTTCACGGCCGGGGCGATGGTGATCAGCTCGATGCAGATCTACTTCCTGGGCCCACTGGCCCTGGCGATCCTCGTCTACCACACCCACCTCCTCGACAAGCCGGCCTACAACGACTTCACCGCCGACCCGGTCAGCTGGTTCACCGGACTCGTCCTGCCCTGGACGGTGCTGTCGACGATCTTCGCCTCGCAGTACACACGCATGGCACGCTCCTCGATGATCGAGCAGCTCCAGGAGGAGCACGTGCGGACCGCCCGCGCGAAGGGCATGTCCCGCCGGTACGTCTTCTTCCGCTACGCCTGGCGCGGTTCGCTGATCCCCATCGTCACCATCTTCGGCATCGACCTCGGCTCCCTGCTGGGCGGCGCCATCATCACCGAGTACACCTTCGGCCTCCCGGGGCTCGGCCGGCTCGCCGTGGAGTCGGTGTTCTTCAGCGACCTGCCTCTGCTGCTGGGGGTCATGCTGTTCTCGGCCACCATGATCCTGCTGTGCAACATCGTCGTCGACGCCTGTTACGCCTTCATCGACCCGCGCGTACGGCTGGCCTAGCCACCGAGGAGGAGTCACTGCCGTGACCACTGAGACCAGGGAGGACGGGGCCCCCGTCCCCGCCGACGCGGGTGTCTTCCTGTCGGTGCGCGACCTGCACGTCAGCTTCAGGACCGAGGACGGGATCGTTCGGGCCGTCGACGGGCTCTCCTTCGACCTCGAAAGAGGACGGACACTGGGGATCGTGGGGGAGTCGGGCTCGGGGAAGTCGGTGACGAACCTGACGATCCTGGGCCTGCACAACCCGATGTTCACCACCGTCGAGGGCGAGATCCTGCTCGACGGACAGGAGGTGACGACCGCCCGGGAGTCCGAGCTGGAGAGGCTGCGCGGCAACAAGGTCGCGATGATCTTCCAGGACCCGCTGACCGCGCTGTCCCCGTACTACACGGTGGGCCGCCAGATCGCCGAGCCGTACATGAAGCACATGGGCGCCTCGAAGAAGACGGCCTGGGAACGGGCGGTGGAGATGCTCGGCAAGGTCGGCATCCCCAACCCCCGGCAGCGGGCCAAGGACTACCCGCACCAGTTCTCCGGCGGTATGCGCCAGCGCGCGATGATCGCCATGGCGCTGGTCTGCGACCCGGACCTGCTGATCGCCGACGAACCGACGACCGCCCTCGACGTGACCGTGCAGGCCCAGATCCTGGACCTGCTGGGGGACCTGCAACGGGAGTCCGGTACCGGCATCGTCTTCATCACCCACGACCTCGGGGTGATCGCCGACATGGCCGACGACATCATGGTGATGTACGCGGGCGGCGCGGTGGAGCGGGGAACCGTGCAAGAGGTACTGCGCTCGCCGCAACACCCCTACACCTGGGGCCTGCTGAACTCCATGCCGCGCCTCGACTCGGACCCCGGGGCACCGCTGTCGCCGATCCCCGGCACGCCCCCCTCACTGCTCGCCCCGCCCTCCGGCTGCCGCTTCCACCCCCGCTGCACCTTCCGGGACCGAGTGGCGGGTACCGGCCGGTGCATCGGGGAACGTCCCCTGCTGGGGCCGGACCGCTCCTCGGCCTGCCACCTGACGGCGGAGCAGAAACGCGACATCTTCATCGGCGAGATCAAGCCCCGGCTGGGCTAGAGCTCCAGGCATTTGGAGGACACCGGCATGAAAGAGGACCTGGTCCTTCCTGCCCCGCGGGAGTCGTTGGGCGGGGAGGACGCGGAACCCCTGCTGGAGGTCGCCGGACTGACCAAGCACTTCCCGGTCAAGGGCGGGTTCCCGATCCGGCGGACGGTGGGGCACGTCCAGGCCGTGGACGGCATCGACCTGACCGTGGGGGTCGGGGAGAGCTTCGGCCTGGTGGGGGAGTCGGGCTGCGGCAAGTCGACGACGGGCCGGCTCGTCACACGGCTGCTGGAGCCGACGAGCGGGACGATCTCGTACCGGGGGCAGGACATCAGCCACGCCTCGCGCAGACAACTGGCGCCGGTCCGGTCCGAGATCCAGATGATCTTCCAGGACCCGTACTCGTCGCTGAACCCGCGTCAGACGGTGGGCCGGATCATCAGCAACCCGATGGAGATCAACGGGATCGAGCCGGAGGGCGGGCGGGAGAAGCGGGTCCGCGAGCTGCTGGAGATCGTGGGTCTCAACCCCGAGCACTACAACCGGTTCCCCCACGAGTTCAGCGGCGGCCAGCGTCAGCGCATCGGTGTGGCACGGGCGCTGGCGCTCGAACCCAAGCTGATCGTCGCCGACGAGCCGGTCTCGGCGCTGGACGTCTCGATCCAGGCGCAGGTGGTCAACCTGCTCCAGGAGGTGCAGCGGGAACTGGGCATCGCGTTCCTGTTCATCGCCCATGACCTGGCCGTCGTCCGCCACTTCTCGCAGCGGGTGGCGGTGATGTACCTCGGCAAGATCATCGAGGTCGGCGACCGGGACTCGATCTACGCCCGGCCCCGGCATCCCTACACGCACGCGTTGCTGTCGGCGGTGCCCGAGGTGGACCTGACGGGCGAGGAGTCGGGCGGCCGCGAACGCATCCGCCTGGCCGGCGACGTACCGTCCCCCATCTCCCCGCCGTCCGGCTGCCGCTTCCGCACCCGCTGCTGGAAGGCCCAGGACAAGTGCGCGGCCGAGGAGCCGCCCCTCGTCCGGATCACCGGCAACGGCCCCGGCCACCTCACGGCCTGCCACTTCCCGGAGGACCCCACGACCGAGGCCCGCGAGGAGGACATCGTCCTGGACCCGGCGCTGACTGCGTTGGAGGAGGCGGAGTGACCGTGCGTCAGGGAAATCGCGCGACCCAGGGAAAAGGTGTGGCCGGGCAGTTGATCAACCTGAAGGCCCGTGCCTCGGGAGGCACGGGCCTTCGGTCCCTGGAACCGGACGACCAGAGGGCTCGGGTCGATGGGCAGGTGATTGCCCGTTCCGTAGGCGGCGGCCGACGGAAAAAGGGGGTGTGTCAGCCCGCCGTCTCGGGGGCCTTGGCGAGGCGGGGCGCCGGGACGGTGTCCGCGGTCTCCGGGTAGTGGCACGCCGTCAGGTGGCCCGGCTTGTTGCCCTCGACCTGGACCAGCGGCGGGGCCTCCGACGCGCACTTGTCCGTCGCCTTCCAGCAGCGGGTGCGGAAGCGGCAGCCGGAGGGCGGGTTGATGGGGGACGGCACGTCGCCGGTGAGCCGGATGCGCTCGCGGGGCTCCTCGTCCACCGTCGCCTCGGGCACGGCGGAGAGCAGGGCGCGGGTGTAGGGGTGGCGCGGGTTGTCGTACAGGTCCTCGCGGTCGGCGATCTCGACGATCTTGCCGAGGTACATCACCGCGACGCGCTGCGAGAAGTGCCGGACGATCGCCAGGTCGTGCGCGATGAAGACGAACGCGATGCCGAGTTCCTTCTGCACCTTCTGCAGCAGGTTCACCACCTGCGCCTGGATGGACACGTCGAGCGCCGACACCGGCTCGTCGGCCACGATCAGCTTCGGCTCCAGAGCCAACGCCCGGGCCACGCCGATGCGCTGGCGCTGGCCGCCGGAGAACTCGTGCGGGAAGCGGTTGTAGTGCTCCGGGTTGAGGCCGACTATCTCCAGCAGTTCGCGAACGCGCGCCTCGCGGCCGCCGGCCGGGTTGACGTCGTTGATCTCCATCGGGCCGGAGATGATCTTGCCGACCGTCTGCCGCGGGTTCAGGGAGGCGTACGGGTCCTGGAAGATCATCTGGATCTCGGACCGGATGGGCGCGAGCTGCTTGCGGCCCGCGTGCGTGATGTCCTGCCCACGGTAGGTGATCTTGCCGCCGGTCGGTTCCAGCAGCCGCGTGATCAGGCGGCCGGTGGTGGACTTGCCACAGCCCGACTCACCGACGAGGCCCAGGCTCTCACCCTCGGCCACCTGGAAGTCCAGGCCGTCCACGGCCTGCACCGCGCCGACGGTACGCCGGATGGGGAAGCCGCCCTTGATCGGGAAGTGCTTCGTCAGTCCCGAGACGTCCAGGAGGGGGTTCGTGTTGCTCATGATCGTGAAATCCCGTCTCGTGTCCGTCAGTTGTGCCGGGTTCCGGCGAAGTCGGGGAAGAGTTCCTGCTTCTGCTCCGGAGTGAGGTGGCAGGCGGCGCCGCGGCCCTCGACCACCTCGAGCAGGGGACGCTCGCTCGAGCATTTCCCGCCGGCCACCTTCTCGGCGAACGAGCACCGAGGGTGGAAGCGGCAGCCGGTGGGCGGGTTCAGCAGCGAGGGCGGCGAACCGGGGATCGGTGAAAGCGGCACGTCCACCGGGCCGTTCAGACTCGGCATCGAGTTCAGCAGCCCCAGGGTGTAGGGGTGCTGCGGGGAGCGCAGCACCTCCTCCTTGGTGCCGCGCTCCACGCACCGGCCGCCGTACATCACCAGCACGTCGTCCGCGATGTCGGCGATGACGCCCAGGTCGTGGGTGATGAAGATGATCGCGGTCCCGAACTCCTGCTGGAGGTCCTTGAGCAGGTCCATGATCTGGGCCTGGACCGTGACGTCGAGGGCCGTGGTCGGCTCGTCGGCGACCAGCAGCTCCGGGTCGCAGACCAGCGCCATGGCGATCATGGCGCGCTGGCGCATGCCGCCGGAGAACTGGTGCGGGTAGTCGTCGACGCGGACGTCCGGCTGCGGGATGCCGACGCGTCGCAGCATCTCGATCGCGCGCTTACGGGCTTCCGACTTGGACGCGCCGGTGTGCTTGCGGTAGGTCTCGGCGATCTGCGTGCCGATGGTGTGGTAGGGCGAGAGCGAGGCCAGGGCGTCCTGGAAGATCATGGACATCTTGTTGCCGCGCAGCCGCTCCAGCTCCTTCTCGGAGGCGGTGAGCAGTTCCTTGCCGTCGAGCAGGATCTCCCCGTCGATGGAGGTGCGGGCAGGGTCGTGCAGGCCCAGGATCGTCAGGTTGGTGACGGACTTGCCGGAGCCGGACTCACCCACGATGCCGAGAGTCTGCCCCTTGGCGAGGTCGAAGCTGAGTCCGTCGACGGCCTTGACGATGCCGTCCTCGGTGGAGAAGTGGACCCTGAGGTCCTTGACGGAGAGGAACGGCTGCTGATCGGTGCTCGTCACGGGGACGCTCCTGGGGTGATGCGAGGGGTAGGGGGTGGGGCGGAGGTCAGGCGAGCCGGATCCGCGGGTCGATGAGGGCGTAGACGGCGTCCACGATGATGTTGGCAAAGACGATCGCGCCGGCCGCCAGGACGGTCACCCCCAGCAGCATCGGCAGGTCGCTCTGGTCCACGGACTGCACCGCGAGCCGGCCGACGCCATGCAGGCTGAACGTCGACTCGGTGATGATGGCACCGCCGATCAGCGTGCCCAGGTCGATGCCGAACAACGTGACGATGGGACCCATCGCGCCACGCCAGGCGAACCGGAAGAACACGTTCGCGCGGGAGAGGCCCTTGGCGCGGGCGGTGCGGACGTAGTCCTCGGTGAGCTGCTCGACCAACTGAGAGCGTGTCATACGGGTGTAGTTGGCGGTGAAGATGATCGCCAGGACGAGCCAGGGCAGCAGCAGACCGGAGAACCAGGCGCCAGGGTCCTCGAACAACGTGCTGTCGTCCTGAGGCTGGTCGAGCCATCCCAGCTTCGCGACGAAGACGAACATCGCGATGTAGCCGACGAAGTAGATCTGCAGGGAGGAGCCGAGCAGCGAGGCCGAACTGGCGAACTTGTCGAGGAACTGGCCCTGCTTGAGGGCGGCGAGCATGCCCGCGCCGACACCGAGGATCAGGAAGACGACGGCCGCGCCGAAGGCGAGCGACAGGGTCGTCGGCAGCCGGTCCTTGATCGTGTCGAAGACCGGCACGTTGTTGGCGAAGGAGTAGCCGAAGCACGGCGCGTCACAGTGCCCGAAGCCGGTGTAGTCGCGGCCGACGAAGACGCCCTTCAGCCAGTACCAGTACTGCACCGGGATGGGGTGGTCGATGCCCAGGTTCTTCCGGATCTGCGCGAGGTTCTCGGGCGTGCAGTTCTTGCCGCAGGACATCATCGCGGGGTCACGCGGTACGGCGTAGAAGAGCCAGAAGGTGATGGCGCTGATGATCAGGAGGATGACCACCGCACCGGTGACTCGGCGGACTAGGAAGCGGAACATGAGGCGTGACTTTCCGGACGGGGCGCCGTCGCCGGGAGTGAGGAGAGGGGGGTGGGAGGAGGTGCCGCATGGGGCGGCCATGCGGATGGCCGCCCCATGCGGTCGTGCCGGCCTACTTCTTGGCGTAGAGCTTGCTGAGCGCGACGCAGGTGTTGCCGGCGTCCCAGATGACGTTGCCGACCTTCGAGCCGTACAGGTAGTTACGGATCTTGTAGTAGTCGGGGACGGCCGCGGCCAGCTCCATGATCATCCTGTCGACCTTGCCCCAGGCCTTGTTGGCCTCGTTCAGGTCCGCGATCTTGCTGGCCGCGTCGATCGCCTTGTTGACGCCCGGGTCGTTCAGCTGCGAGTAGTTGCTGCGGCCGTCACCGATGTTCTTGCCGCTGAAGGTCGGGTAGAACTCCGAGTAACCGGTCGGCCAGTCCGGGCTCCAGCCGGCCGCGAACAGGTCGAAGCCGTTGTCGATCTTGCCGATCTGGGTGTAGAAGGTCGACTTGTCGATCTGCTTGTTGACGACCTTGAAGCCGGCCGCCTCCAGGGCGTTCTTGATGGCGACGGCCATCTTCACCGCGGTGTCCGACTGCTGGTAGGCGATGACCAGCTTCTGGCCGACCTTGCCGGCCTCCTTCAGCAGTGCCTTGGCCTTCTCGGGGTTGCCGCCCGGCTTCTTGTCCACGCCGTACAGGTCGTACTTGGTGTATCCGGGGGTCACCGGGGCGAAGATCGTGGTGGCGATCTCCTGGCTGTAGGCACCGCCGTTGATGGTCTGCAGCTGCTGGTGCGGCCAGGCGTAGTTGATGGCCTGGCGGACCTTGAGGTCCTTGACGCGGGTCATGTTGATCGGCCAGTAGTAGGTGGCCGTGTCGACCGCGGTGAGGACGCGCTTCTTCAGCTGGGGGTTGGTGAGCACCTGGGCGATGCGCTCGGGCGCGACCTCGTTGAAGATCGGCACCGCGTACTGGTCGTTGCCCTTGTCCGCGATCCAGCGGTCGGTCGACGCCACCAGCTCGTAGCCCATCTGGAAGACGTACTTGTCCGGGTAGGCGTTGCGGATCGAGTCCGTCTTCGGGTCCCAGTGCTCGTTGCGCACGTAGGTCATCTGCTTGCCGATGCTGCGGCTCTCGATCTTGTACGGACCGCAGGAGAACGGGCGCTTGTCGTACTTCTCCTTGGTGTCGTGCTTCTTCGGCACCAGGGAGTAACCACGCATCGCGAGCGTGTAGTTGAAGTCGGCGCGGGCTTCCGAGAGACGGAAGGTGATGGTCTTCCCGTCGACCTCGATGGAGCTCAGGCTCTTGCCGTCGTACGGACCCTTGTACTTGTCGCCGCCCTCGAGGAACTGCTGGACGTAGCGCGGACCCTCGGTGACGAAGGAGGCGAAGAGGCGCTCGAAGGTGTGGCGGACGTCGTCCATGGAGAGGTCGGAGCCGTCCTCCCACTTGATGCCGTCCTTGATGGTGAAGGACCAGGTCTTGCCGCCGTCCTTCATCGTGCCGGCGTCGGTCGCGGCGTCACCGACCAGGGTGGCGTTGCCCTTGGCGTCCAGCTTGTAGCCGGTCAGACCGCGCATGATCGGGACGGTGATGGCGCCCTCGGTCGAGACGTAGATCTGCGCCGGGTCCAGGTGGTCCATGTCGAACTGCTGCAGCGAGTAGATCGTCCCGCCCTTGACCGCGCCCGTGACCTCGGGAGCCGGGCCGGTGGAGTCGGCCTTGGTGCCGACCGGGATCTGCGTGGTCTTGGAGCCGTCGACCTTCGGGGCCTTGTTCTGCGAGGAGCCGCCTCCGTCGCCGCTGCTGCAGGCGCTCAGCACCGAGGTCGACGCCGCGGCGACGCCGGTGGCGATGAGGAAATTTCTACGCGAGAAGGACATGCTTCCTGCCTTGAAGTGGGAGTGATGAGAGAGATCCGGCACCCCGGCGCCTAGGCCGCGGTCCTGAAACGGCCGGACTAGCGCTTGGTCTTGGGGTCGAGTGCGTCGCGCACCGAGTCACCGAGCAGGTTGAACGCGAGGACGAAGATCACCATGGCCACACCGGGGAAGAGCATGAAGGTGATGTCCTCGGTGTAGAACATCGCGCCACGCTGGATCATGACGCCCCAGTCCGGGGTCGGATCGATCATGCCCACTCCGAGGAAGGCGAGACCCGCCTCGGTGGTGACGTACGCCGGGAGCATCAGCGTGGACTGGATGATGATCGGCGTCCACAGGTTGGGCAGCAGTTCCTTGAAGACGATGCGCATCGGAGACGCACCCGTGACCTTGGCCGCCTCGACGAACTCCCGTTCGCGCAGGCCGAGTACCTGGCCGCGCAGCAGGCGGGCGAGGGAGGCCCAGCCGAAGACGGAGAGGACGATGATCAGGCCGGCGGCCCGCAGCGAGGTCGGGATGTTCTCGTCGGGGGCGACGAAGAGGCCGTAGACGACCGGCATGAAGGCGATGAAGAAGAGGGTGGACGGGAACGACAGCAGGATGTCGATGACCCGGCCCACGAAGTAGTCCGTCCTGCCCCCGAGGTAGCCCGCGGTGACGCCGATGACCACACCGAGGACGCTGGTGAGCAGTGTGGCGGCGAGCGCGATGCCGAGCGAGTTGCGGATCGCGTAGAGCAGGAAGGTGAACACGTCACGGCCCAGCTGGGGCTCGACGCCGAACCAGAACTCGCTGCTCATGCCGCCGTTCGGGCCGGCAGGGTACGAGAAGGGGTTGAGCAGCTCCGGCCGTGCGCTCGCGTAGGTCGTGTACGGGTCCTTGCCGTACAGCTTCGCTATCAGCGGCGCTGCTATCGCGATCACGAAGAAGAAGATCACGACGTAAGCGGATATAACGCCCGTGCGGTCGCGCTTGAAGCGCTTCCAGGCCAGCCGTCCCGGGGAACGCCCCTCGCTGCCCTTCGGGTCGCCGGAAGTGGTCGACTTCGCGACGGACTCGTCGGTCACCTCGAGGGAGACAGCCGTAGATGAAGTTGGGAGGGTCATGGTGCTCCTGGCCCAGGGAGGGTCTGATGACTCCGCAGGGCACTCCCCTACGGGCTACGCCGGACTTTTTCAACGCAATTCATTCAAGGTCAATAAATTCTCGGGCGACTTGGCTGGCTCTTTACCTTCTTTGCCCGTACTTGACCATTCCGTAGCTACGCGGGTAGCGCGCTGTGATCGAACTGTGCTTCACATCGGACCAAAGGGGCGAACGGCGCAATGAGTTCGATATGCGGACACTCGTGTGTCGAATACGTACATCGACCGGTCGTAATTCAACGTTTCGGCATCGTTACACGGAGATCCATTGCGTGCCCCGCGCGCGATCACCGAAACCCCCTATCGGGGACGGCGCGCATCCGGATGATCCGTCCCTCTAAAGGCGCCATGGCGGAGGGTCAGGCGTGCGTTATGAGTCTTATCTGCTGATATGGACCGATAAGTGACCGGAGTCCATGGAGGAGACGGCCCATGCGCGTACCCACGCATGCCCTGCAGGCCGCCTGCGCGGCGGCGGTGGCGCTCGCCGCGACGGGTTGCGGGGGCGGCGCCGGCGGGAGCAGCGACGGCGCCGTGCTCAGTTCCTCCTGGGGCGACCCGCAGAACCCCCTGGAGCCGGCCAACACCAACGAGGTGCAGGGCGGCAAGGTCCTCGACATGATCTTCCGGGGCCTGAAGAAGTACGACCCGAAGACCGGCGCGGCCCAGAACATGCTCGCCGAGCGGATCGACACCCCGGACTCGCAGAACTTCACGATCACCGTCAAGGACGGCTGGACCTTCTCCAACGGGGAGAAGGTGACCGCCAAGTCCTTCGTCGACGCCTGGAACTACGGTGCGAGCCTCAGGAACAACCAGCGCAACGCCTACTTCTTCGGCTACATCCAGGGCTACGACAAGGTCCACCCGGACAGCGGCTCACAGAGCGCCGACACCCTCTCGGGCCTGAAGGTCGTCGACGACCGGACCTTCACGGTCAGGCTCTCCCAGAAGTTCTCGAGCTTCCCCGACACCCTGGGCTACCCGGCGTTCGCGCCGCTGCCCCGGGCGTTCTTCTCCGACCACACGGCATGGCTGAGCAAACCGGTGGGCGACGGGCCGTACGCCGTCGAGTCGTACACCAGGGGCGCACAGATGTCCCTGCGGAAGTGGGACGGCTACCCCGGCGCGGACAAGGCCCGGAACGACGGCGTGGACCTCAGGGTCTACACGGACAACGACACCGCCTACACCGACCTGCTGGCCGGAAACCTCGACCTGGTCGACGACGTACCCGCCACCCAGCTGAAGAACGTCAGGAGCGACCTCGGCGGCCGCTACATCAACGCGCCCGCCGGCATCCTCCAGACCCTCGCCTTCCCCTACTACGACAAGGACTGGGACAGGAGCGGCTCGGAGAAGGTCCGCAAGGGCCTGTCCATGGCGATCAACCGCAGACAGATCACCGACACGATCTTCCACCGGACCCGTACCCCGGCCACCGACTGGACCTCGCCCGTCCTCGGCGCGGACGGCGGCTTCGAGGACGGACTGTGCGGGAGCGCCTGCGACTACGACCCGGCCGAGGCCAGGAAGCTGGTGAAGGAGGGCGGCGGGCTCCCCGGCGGACAGGTCAGGATCACCTACAACGCCGACACCGGCTCGCACAGGATGTGGGTGGACGCGGTGTGCAACTCCATCAACAACGCGCTCGGCGACGACAAGGCCTGCGTCGGCAACCCGGTCGGCACCTTCGCCGACTTCCGCAACCAGATCACCCGGCACAAGATGTCGGGCCCCTTCCGCGCCGGCTGGCAGATGGACTACCCGCTCATCCAGAACTTCCTCCAGCCGCTCTACTACACGGGCGCCTCCTCCAACGACGGCAAGTGGTCGAACAAGGACTTCGACAAGCTCGTCGACCAGGCCAACGCCGAGACGGACACCGCCACGGCGGTACGGACCTTCCAGCAGGCCGAGGGGGTCGTCCGGGACAACATGGCCGCCATCCCGCTCTGGTACCAGAACGGCAGCGCCGGCTACTCGGAGCGGCTGTCCCGGGTGGCCCTCAACCCCTTCAGCGTCCCCGTGTACAACGAGATCAAGGTCGGCTGAGCCGCCATGGGGCGCTACGTGGTCAGGCGTCTGCTCCAGATGGTCCCGGTGTTCGTCGGGGCCACGCTGCTGATCTTCCTGATGGTGAACGTGATGGGCGACCCCATCGCGGGCCTGTGCGGCGAGCGGCAGTGCGACCCGGCGACGGCCGCCCGGCTGAGGCAGGAGTTCGGCCTCGACCGGCCCGTCTGGCAGCAGTACCTGACCTACATGGGGAACGTCTTCACCGGCGACTTCGGGACGGCGTTCAACGGCCAGCCGGTCACCGAGCTGATGTCCACCGCGTTCCCCGTCACCATCCGGCTGACCGTCGTGGCGGTCGTCCTCGAGATCGTCATCGGCATCACGCTGGGCGTGGTCACCGGGCTGCGGCGCGGACGGCCCGTCGACACCGGTGTGCTGGTGGCCACCCTGGTGGTCATCTCCGTCCCCGTCTTCGTCACCGGCCTGCTGCTGCAGCTCCTGCTCGGCGTGCAGTGGGGCTGGATCAGGCCGTCGGTCCCGCCGGAGGCCACCTTCGCCGAGCTGCTGGTGCCCGGCATGGTCCTGGCCTCCGTCTCGCTCGCCTACGTCACCCGGCTGACCCGCACCTCCATCGCGGAGAACAGGCGCTCCGACTACGTCCGTACGGCGATCGCCAAGGGCCTGCCCCGACACCGCGTCACCACGCGCCACCTGCTGCGCAACTCGCTCATCCCCGTGGTCACCTTCATCGGCACCGACATCGGCGCCCTGATGGGCGGCGCGATCGTCACCGAGCGCATCTTCAACATCCACGGCGTCGGCTACCAGCTCTACCAGGGCATCCTGCGCCAGAACACCCAGACGGTCGTCGGCTTCGTGACCGTGCTGGTGCTGGTCTTCCTGGTCGCCAACCTGCTCGTCGACCTCCTGTACGCCGTACTCGACCCGAGGATCCGCTATGCCTGAGCAGCCGTACGAGCCCCAGGGCGCCATCGCGGGCACCGGCATGGGCGGCGCGATGGACCTGGCGGCGAGCGAGGCGGCGACGCTGGAGCGGACCCCCGGAGGCCCACAGGGGACCGGCCCGGCGGGCAGACCGAGGTCGCTCTGGTCCGACGCCTGGCGGGACCTGCGCCGCAACCCCGTCTTCGTCGTCTCCGGGCTCGTCATCCTCTTCCTCGTCGTCATCTCCCTGTGGCCCTCGCTCATCGCCTCCGGCAGCCCGCTGCAGTGCGACCTCGCCAAGGCCCAGGAAGGCTCCCAGCCGGGCGCTCCCTTCGGGTACGACGGCCAGGGCTGCAACGTCTACACACGGACCGTGTACGGCGCCCGTACGTCCGTCACGGTCGGCGTCTGCGCCACGCTAGGGGTGGCCCTCCTCGGGTCCGTGCTGGGCGGGCTCGCGGGCTTCTTCGGCGGGACGTGGGACTCGTTCCTGTCCCGCCTCACCGACATCTTCTTCGCGATCCCGGTCGTGCTCGGCGGCCTCGTGCTCCTCTCCGTGGTGACCAGCAACACGGTCTGGCCGGTCGTCGGGTTCATGGTGCTGCTCGGCTGGCCGCAGATCTCCCGCATCGCCCGCGGCTCCGTCATCACCGCCCGGCAGAACGACTACGTCCAGGCCGCCCGCGCCCTCGGCGCCTCCGGCCCCCGCATCCTGCTCAGGCACATCGCGCCCAACGCGGTCGCCCCGGTGATCGTCGTGGCCACCATCGCGCTCGGCACGTACATCGCGCTCGAGGCCACCCTCTCCTACCTCGGCGTCGGCCTGAAGCCGCCCAGCGTCTCCTGGGGCATCGACATCTCCGCCGCCTCCCCCTACATCCGCAACGCCCCGCACGCCCTGCTGTGGCCCTCCGGCGCGCTCGCGGTCACCGTCCTGGCGTTCATCATGCTCGGCGACGCGGTACGCGACGCCCTCGACCCGAGGCTGAGGTGAGGTGCGGTGCTGCTGGAAGTGCGGGACCTGCACGTGGAGTTCCGGACGCGGGACGGGGTCGCCCGGGCCGTGAACGGGGTGAGCTACGGGGTGGACGCGGGGGAGACGCTCGCGGTGCTCGGGGAGTCCGGCTCGGGCAAGTCCGTCACCGCGCAGGCGGTCATGGGGATCCTCGACGTGCCGCCCGGGCGGATCACCGGCGGGCAGATCGTCTTCCGGGGACAGGACCTGCTGCAGCTGAGGGAGGAGGAGCGCAGGAAGGTCCGCGGCGCCGGAATGGCCATGATCTTCCAGGACGCGCTGTCCGCGCTCAACCCCGTGCTGTCCGTGGGCGACCAGCTCGGTGAGATGTTCGTGGTCCACCAGGGCATGTCGAGGAAGGACGCGCGGGCCAGGGCCGTCGAGCTGATGGAGCGGGTGCGCATCCCGGCCGCCGCCCAGCGGGTGCGCGACTACCCGCACCAGTTCTCCGGCGGCATGCGCCAGCGCATCATGATCGCCATGGCGATGGCCCTGGAACCGGCGCTCATCATTGCCGACGAGCCCACCACCGCCCTCGACGTCACCGTCCAGGCCCAGGTGATGGACCTGCTCGCGGAGTTGCGGCGCGAGTACCGCATGGGGCTGGTCCTGATCACCCACGACCTCGGCGTCGTCGCCGACGTGGCGGACCGGATCGCGGTGATGTACGCGGGGCGGATCGTGGAGTCGGCTCCCGTGCACGACCTGTACAAGTCGCCCGCCCACCCCTACACGCGCGGCCTGCTGGACTCCATCCCGCGCCTCGACCAGAAGGGCCAGGAGCTCTACGCCATCAAGGGCCTGCCGCCCAACCTCACGCACATCCCGCCGGGGTGCGCCTTCCATCCCCGCTGCCCGATGGCCCGGGACGTGTGCCGGGCCGAGGAACCGCCGCTGTACGAGGTCGACGCGGACCGGGGGAGCGCCTGCCACTTCTGGAGGGAGTGCCTGCATGGCAGCCTCGACGACTGAGCCGGTCCTGGAGGTCAGCGGGCTCGTCAAGCACTACCCGCTGACCCGGGGCGTCCTGTTCAAGAAGCAGATCGGCGCGGTGAAGGCCGTCGACGGCGTCGACTTCCGGCTGGGCAGGGGCGAGACGCTGGGCATCGTCGGCGAGTCCGGCTGCGGCAAGTCCACGCTCGCCAGACTGCTGTGCAGCCTGGAGCGGCCCTCGGCGGGTTCCATCCGCTACAAGGGCGAGGAGATCACCCGGCTGTCCGGCCGCGCCCTGAAGGCCGTACGGCGCAACATCCAGATGGTCTTCCAGGACCCCTACACCTCCCTCAACCCCCGTATGACGGTGGGCGACATCATCGGGGAGCCGTACGAGATCCACCCCGAGGCGGCCCCCAAGGGCGACCGGCGCCGCAGGGTCCGGGAACTGCTGGACGTGGTCGGCCTCGACCCGGAGTACGTCAACCGCTACCCGCACCAGTTCTCCGGCGGCCAGCGCCAGCGCATCGGCATCGCCCGGGGGCTGGCGCTCCGCCCCGAGGTGATCGTCGCCGACGAACCGGTCTCGGCCCTGGACGTCTCGGTCCAGGCCCAGGTGATCAACCTGCTGGACCGGCTCCAGACGGAGTTCGAGCTCTCCTACGTCTTCATCGCGCACGACCTGTCGATCGTGCGGCACATCTCCGACCGGGTGGGGGTGATGTACCTCGGGCGGATCGTGGAGACCGGCACGGAGACGGAGATCTACGACCATCCGACGCACCCCTACACCCAGGCACTGCTGTCCGCCGTGCCCGTCCCCGACCCCGAGGCCCGCGAACACCGCGCACGGATCATCCTCTCGGGTGACGTTCCGTCGCCCACGGACATCCCCTCCGGCTGCCGCTTCCGCACCCGCTGCTGGAAGGCACGGGAGCGCTGCGCCCTGGAGGTGCCGGCCCTCGCGGTCCCGGCCGGGTTCCGTCACACGAGCGGTCCGGCCGCGCACGACTCGGCGTGCCACTTCGCGGAGGACGTGTCGGACGCGTGCCCGACGGGGCGGGGGGCACCGTTGGAGGAGCAGGGCAACGGGCCGGGGTGACATGGTGCACCCCGGCCCGTTCACGGCACCCGCACGGCCGTACGCTGTTCAGCCTCGCGCGTCCGTATATCGGTACCGCTTCCGTGAAGTTGCCTGCGTGTTAACGCAGTTCGCGGTGGTTCACACGGGTTTGCCCGCCTGTGCCAGCGAACGCCGCAGGAAGTCCACCTGCAACAGGAGCAGGTTCTCCGCGACCTGCTCCTGCGGGGTGATGTGGGTGACCCCGGACAGCGGGAGCACCTCGTGCGGGCGGCCGGCGGCGAGCAGGGCGGAGGACAGGCGCAGGGCGTGCGCGACCACCACGTTGTCGTCGGCGAGCCCGTGCACGATCATCAGCGGGCGGTGCGGCCCGGCGGGCGCGGACAGGCCCTCGTCGGTGACGAGACCGCTGCTCGCGTACGAGCGGGGGTCCGCGGCCGGGTCGCCCAGGTACCGCTCGGTGTAGTGGGTGTCGTACAGCCGCCAGTCCGTCACCGGGGCGCCGGCGATGCCCGCGTGGAAGACGTCCGGGCGGCGCAGCACGGCGAGGGCGGCCAGATAACCACCGAAGGACCAGCCCCGGATCGCCACCCGGGTCAGGTCGAGGGGATACCGCTTCGCGAGGTCCTGGAGCGCCTCGATCTGGTCGTCCAGGGTGACGGTGAAGTCGTGGTGCACCGCCTTCTCCCAGGCGGGGGAGCGG
This sequence comes from Streptomyces sp. NPDC001348, assembly GCF_053597535.1. Taxonomy (NCBI): domain Bacteria; kingdom Bacillati; phylum Actinomycetota; class Actinomycetes; order Kitasatosporales; family Streptomycetaceae; genus Streptomyces; species Streptomyces sp. NPDC001348. The sequence goes on from NZ_JBSFIK010000026.1 coordinate 55,313, forward strand.
CCCGGGGTGCCGCGGCCGTCGGCGACGACCACCGCGAAGCCCTGGTCGGCGAACCACTGCGAGGTCAGGTGCACGTTGTGGGCGGCCGCCACGCGCTGGCCGTGCGGGCCGCCGTAGGGGTCGAGCAGTACGGGGAGGGGAGCGCCCGCGCCAGTGTCGCCGGGGTAGTCCGTAGGCATAAGCACGGCGCATGGAATTCGGCGTGCGCCCCCCTGGGTGAGTGTCACGCGGGGGGACAAACCGGGATCTTCGGCGTACGACGTGACAGTCGCCACCTGTTTTCCGTCACGCAGTACCTGGACGGCAGCGCCCGGGCGGTCAAGCGTGGCGGAGACCAGCACCGTCACGCCCCCGGCGCGTACCGCCGAGTGCACGCCGGGCCCCCGGGACACACGCTCCACACCGAGCTCGTTGACCCGGTAGACGTGCACCTCGCCGATCTCCGGCGCCTCGGCCTCCTCGCCCGCCGAGGCCGAGACCAGTACGTCGTCGGCGGTCACGTCCAGCACCGCACGGATGTGCAACTGCTGTCCGGTCAAAGGGCGTCCGCCCACCGACAGCACCCGCGCCCCGCCCTCGTCCGCGATCCGGACGAGTTGCCCCGAAGGACTCCAGCAGGGAACCCCGGGGAAAAGATCGAGCCATGTTGGATCTTCATCGGCATGGACCATCCGAGTCGCCCCCGACTCCGGGTCCGCGGCGAGGAACAGCTGGCTGCGCTGGTCCCGCGCCTGCACCAGAAGCAGCGGGGCCCCCGCGTCCGACCAGTGCACACGCGCCAGATACGGATAGCGGGCCCGGTCCCATACGACCTCCGTGCGCCCACCGTCGAGCCCGATCACGAACAGGCGCACTTCCGCGTTGTCCGTCCCCGCAGCCGGGTACGCGACCTGGTTGGGCTCACGCTCCGGGTGGGCCGGATCGGCGATCCACCACCGCCGCACCGGCGTGTCGTCCACGCGCGCCACGAGCAGCCGGTCCGCCTCCGGGGACCACCAGAACCCGCGCGAACGGGCCATCTCCTCCGCCGCGATGAACTCCGCCAGTCCGTAGGTGACGCCCTCCGACTCCGGTTCCGCGAGCGCCCGGTCGCCCTCGCCCTCGGCACCCACGACCCGCAGGGCGCCCTGGGCGACGTACGCCACGTGCCGTCCGTCGGGCGCCGGCCGCGGGTCGATCACCGGCCCGGGGACCGGCAGTTCACGTGCCGTGCCCGCCCGCAGCTCAGCCGCGAAAAGCCGCCCTGACAAGGCGAAAGAGGCCAACTCCAGGGCCGCGTCGGTGGCGTAGCCGACGATGCCGGCGCCCCCCTCACGGCTGCGCTCGCGGCGCGCCCGCTCCTCGGGCGAGAGCTCTTCCGAGGCGCCTTCGAGCAGGGTGCGCGGGTCGGCCGCCACGCGCTCGCCGCCGTCCGCCAGGTCCAGGACCCAGAGGGAGTTCGCCCGGTCCGTGCCGGAGCGCGAGCGCAGGAACGCGACACGTGAACCGTCGGGCGCCACGGTGAACGAGCGCGGCGCGCCGAGGGTGAACCGCTGGGTGCGGGCGTGCCGTCGGGGGAAGGAGACAGGCTCGGTCGTCATGCCCTGACCATATTGGCCATGCGCCCCCTTGTGCGGCCGTGCGCCCAGCGATGCTCGAGCACCGATAGTTATGATCACTACCGCTATGTGGGTATGAACCTGCTGGCTACAGTATGGATTTGCTGGACCCGTCTACACCCCCCATAGTCCGACCCCCCACATCCCTGGGATCTTTGGAGGTGAGCCGCCGTGGCACTCTCGATTTCGGCGGTGGTGCTGCTGGCGATCGTCGTCTTCCTGCTGGTCAAGAAATCGGGCCTGAAGGGCGGCCATGCGGTCGTCTGCGTCCTCCTCGGCTTCTACCTCGCCTCCTCGACGGTCGCCCCGACGATCAACGAGTTGACGACCAATGTGGCGAGCATGATCGGCAGCATCAAGTTCTGACGAGGCGGCGCTGAGACGGGGCAGCCGACAGGGTCTGGGACCGAGCCAGGTCCTTCGGCTGTCGCGTACTCACCCGCGCCCACCTGGACGACTTCGTGACGGCCTACCGTCGGGGCGAGTCCCTGTCGTCCCGCCGTGGACGAAGGATCCGGACCTCGACGACGCCGACAGCGGTCTGCCGCCCGAGGTGATCGTCGAGGAGACCGTCCGCGACCTCCAGTCCGCCCTGAACGAGTTCACGGCCATCGCCCGCTCCCTGGGCGGGGAAGTGGACGTACCGGAGGCCGAGGTCGAGCAGGCGTCTCCGCTCAGCCTTCGGACGCGTACGACACGAAGCGAGCCCAGGCCCCTCGCGTCAGCACGAGGCGGGGGCCCTCGACGTTCTTGGAGTCGCGGACGTGCACGGTGCGGGGGGCCATCGCGATCTCGACGCAGGAGTCGCCCTCGGGACCGTCGCTGTAGGTGCTCTTGAACCACGTCAGTTCGCAGGTGTCGCTGACAGCGGTTTGACGGATCATGCTTCTCCCAGCAGTTGCTCGATGAAGGCCAGTGACTCCCGAGGGCAGAGAGCCTGCGCGCGGATGGTGCTGTATCGCAGCTCAAGGATGCGGAGCTGCTTCGGGTCGCTGGTCGGGCGGCCGTTGAACGCACCGTCGGACCGTCCCACTGCCGTCCCATCCTCGAACTTCAGCACCTCGACTTTGCCGCTCAGCCCCGGGTGTGCCCCGGAGTCGGTCGGCATCACCTGAAGGGTGACATTGCGCAAGGCTGCCACTTCCAGCAGGTGTTCGAGCTGTTGACGCCACACCATTGTGCCTCCAACCTTTCGGCGGAGCGTCACCTCTTCCTGGACGAAGCTGAGCATAGGCACGGGATCCCGCTCGAAGATCGTTTTGCGCGCCATGCGTGCGGCAATCAGGCGCTCCAGCTCGGCCTCCGAGTAGGCGGACTGGGAAACCTCGAACAAGGCTCGGGCATGGTCCGGCGTCTGGAGCAGGCCATGGATGCTGAGCCCGACAAACACCCCCATCTCCACGGCCTTGGCTTCCAACTCCGCCAGTTCCCGTACCTTCTTCGGATACCGGACCTTCTCCACATCCTCCTTCATCGCGGAGAGCAGCCCACCCGCCGCCAACACCTTGTCGGCCTTGTCCAGATACTCGGGCCGGGGGATCCGCTTGCCGCCCTCGATCTTGTAGACCAGGTCCTCGCCGTAGCCGACGGCCTTGCCGAACTCGCCGGCCCGCATCCCCACCGCCTCCCGCCGCAGCTTCAACTGCCGCCCCACCGTGGCGATCACGGCCACGCCCCAGTCGTCGTCCGGGTCCACCTCCCAGCCCGGCTCGTCCGCCTCGGTCCTGAGCCGTACCGCCTCGCCGTCCACCGACATCCGCGCCCCTCCGCCGTACCGCCTGGTGCTCGCACGCCCTGCCCGTACGGCCGCTGCCGACAGTCCGGACGCCACCGGACAACCACCGGACAGTCACCGTACGCAACCGTGGAGTCACTCACCACGGTAGGCGTCACCAGCCACTCTCAGTGACGTGAATCAGGAAATCGCCGACACCACGGCCCAACTGGACAGCGCTGCACCCAGCTTCACCGTCCTGCTGTCCAGCACCCCACGCGGAGCCCGGCTCGCCCGGCTGCTCGCAGCTGACCAGCTCCGTGCCTGGGAGCTTCCGCAGGACCCCGCGACGCACATCGTCGCGGAGTTGGCGGCCAACGCCGCCACGCACGGCCGCCTGCCCGGTCGCAGTTTCCGCCTCTCGCTCCGCGTGGTCGGCCGCAGCCTGCGTATCGAGGTCACCGACACGCGCGGTGACCGAATGCCCAAGCTCCAGGACCCGGAGGCGCACGCCGAGTCCGGCCGCGGCCTGCTCCTCGTGGACACCCTCGCCGACCGCTGGGGCGTCACCCAGGGCCGGTTCCCGCGCAAGACCGTCTGGGCCGAACTGCGGCTTCGTCGACCGGAACTCGCACCCGCGGGCTCCGGTGGAGTCGGCGGCTGAAAAAGCAAAGAACCGTGGGGGAAAGAACCCGCACCAAACCCCACCCCTCCCGCCCGCGGCCCGTGCTCACCCGAGTGGGTGAACATCTCCGGTTCGGCTGGATTCCGGAGCCCCCAGCACCCCTACGCTCAGCGCAACACAACCGCAGACATGCGACGGCCCCCGCCGGGACGGCAATCCCAGTGCGAGGGCCTGACCACCGAGGAAGAGAAGGCCTTCCCGATGGATACGCAGCACCCTAGCGTGCCCCCACACGCCCAGTCCCGCGCCGCGGGCAACAAGCACCCGAACCGGGGCCACCACACCGGCGGGCTCATCCACGAGCACACTCGCCACGCCACCCGCTTCACGGTGATCGGCAACCACCTGGTCCAGCACCCCGACCTCTCGCTCCTCGCGATCGGGCTGGGTTGCCACATCCAGTCGCTGCCGAAGGGCGCCCGCGTCGACATCAAGAGCCTCGCCGCCCGCTTTCCCGAGGGAACGACGCGGATCGCCGCCGCGCTGCGTGAACTGGAGGCCCACGGCTACCTGCGTCGCGAACGCCACCGCGTCCCCGACGGCCGGATCGTCACCCGCACGGTCTCCTGCAACCAGCCCATGGCCTCGCGGAACCAGTCGGCGGTCCGGCGTCACGCCGACAAGCCGGGTCACCCCGAACGTGCCGCCACACGAAAGACGGCACCGCCCACCAGGCACGCCCCCGCCCGCCCCCGCAAGCCCCTCCCCGCCGTACCGCAGCCTGCCTGCACCGCCCCGTCCCTCCTCCAGGCGGCCACCGACCTCCTCGCCGACCTGCGGCGCCACGACTCCCGGCTGTTTCTCTCCGCCCGCGACGCGGCCCACCTGGCCCCCGGCGTCGCCGCCTGGCTGGAGCGCGACGTCGGCCCCACCGCCGTACGACGGGCGCTGACCGCCGACCTGCCGCCCGAGGCGCTGCGACGGCCCGCGGTCCTGCTGGCTCACCGCCTCACTGCCCAGCTGCCGCCCCTGCCGCCCTTCCGCGCACCCGCCGCCCCGCCGCCGGTACGGCACCCGCTCCAGACCTGCGACGGCTGCGAGCGCGCCTTCCGCGCGCCCGACCCCGGACGCTGTCGCGATTGCCGACCCGATTTCCAGGAGGCCGCCTAGCATGAGTACGACGATCCTTGCCCCCGGGCGCAGACGAGGAGCGAGCAGTATGACCACCGCTTCCGGCAACACGCGGCGCGCTGCCTCCCACGTCTACCAGGCCATGCGGGACGTCGTTCAGTCGATGGACGACACCCTCCCCGGCAAGTTCGAGATCACCAAGGAAGGGATCGTCCACGACATGATGGCGCCCGTGAAGCAGCACGAACTCACGGTGCTGCGTCTCCGGAAACGACTTGAGAAGGTCATGCCGGAGGAGATCGTGGCCCACACGGGCGAGCCCGATGTCGAGGACGAGCCCGAAGGCATCACCAGGCGTCCTGACGTGATGGTCATCGCCGAGTCGGACATGGAGGGAGACGGCGCCTTCGATCCCCGCACGATCGTCGCCGCCATCGAGATCGTCTCCGCTTCCAACCCGGACAACGACTGGGTGAGCAAGATCCGCGACTATCCGTTGATCGGAATCCCTGTCTACGCGATCTTCGATCCCCGCACTGGTTCCGGCGCCGTCTTCACTGACATCCACTCCACCCCGGACGGCCCCCGGTACGCGGCCCGCAAGGACTTCGTCTACGGCGAGGACGTCACCATCGCCGACTGGACGATCCCGACCGATGCCCTGCCCCGCTACGGGAACGAGAAAGCCCAGGAGCCCGAAAGCTGAGCCTGCTGGGTCCGGCTGCCGTCGCCCCGCCGGCGTGATCGGGAAAGGCAGGAGCCGGATCCGGTCACCTCGAGGTGGGCTGGGCGGGGGCGCGGCGGTCGGCAACCAGGGCCTCGTAGGCTGGGCCCATGACGGAACTGCCCGCCCGGCGTCTGCTGCTGGTGCACGCGCACCCGGACGACGAGTCGATCAACAACGGCGCGACCATGGCCGAGTACGTGGCCCGGGGTGCCCGGGTGACGCTGGTCACCTGCACCCTCGGTGAGCGGGGTGAGGTCGTTCCGCCCGAGCTGCGGCATCTGTCCGGCGCCGCCCTGGGCGAGTACCGCCTGCGCGAGCTGACCGCCGCGATGGGCGAACTGGGCGTCACGGACTTCCGGCTGCTCGGCGGCGCGGGGCGCTACACGGACTCCGGGATGATGGGCATCGCGGACAACGAGGACCCCGGCTGCTTCTGGCAGGCCGACCTCGACGAGGCCGCCGGGCATCTGGTCGAGGTGATTCTCGAGGTCCGCCCCCAGGTGCTGGTCACCTACGACGAGAACGGCGGGTACGGCCACCCGGACCACATCCAGGCCCACCGCGTCGCCATGAGGGCCGTGGAGCTGGCCGCCGAGGCGGGCTGGCGGGTCCCCAAGGTCTACTGGAACCGCGTCCCGCGCTCCGTCGCCGAGGCCGCCTTCGCCCGCCTCGGCGACGACCTGCCCGATCTGCCCTTCGCCAGGAGCGCCGCCGTCGACGACGTACCGGGCGTGGTCGACGACGACCGGATCACCACCGCGATCGACGGCACCGCGTACGCCGCCGCCAAGGCCGCCGCGATGAGCGCGCACGCCACCCAGCTCGAGGTCGCCCCGGCCGCACCGTACTTCGCGCTCTCCAACGAGCTGGCGCAACCCCTGTTCACCACCGAGTACTACGAATTGGTGAGCGGCGAGCGGCCGGCCGTGCAGGAGGACGACCTGTTCGCCGGGACCGATGTGTTCGCCGCAGTCGAGGAGGCGTCATGAGTTCGGCAGGGAGGGGCTCCATGCTCGCGCAGCCGTTGCGGCGGCCCTCCGGTGGGCGGGCGGCCGCCCTGCTGGGGCTGTTCGTGCTCGGCGCGGTCGTCGCCCTCGCCGGGGCCCTGGTGCAGGCCGGCTGGTTCCCGGGCGGACTGCTGCTGGCCCTGGCCGGTGCGGCCGGGGTGTTCCTCGGCGGGGCGTACGCCCTGGGCAGCCGCGCCGGGGCGGTCGCGCCGGTGGCGGGCTGGATCGTCACCGTCCTGGTGCTCACCACCAGCCGTCCCGAAGGGGACTTCCTGTTCGGCGCGGGCGGTGGCACCTATCTCTTCCTGCTCGGCGGCATGGCCCTCGCTGTGATCTGCGCCACCCTTGGGCCCGGGCGGCAACCTGGGGGCGACGCGGCCCGACTTGGCAAGTGACGTACCACTTCGCGAAGCGGTGCGCGTGCGAGTCCCGTGTGGGTTTCCCAGCGGTCGTGGGATAAGCGCCAGAAGTGGCCAGTATGGTGGTGCGCGCCGCCGAGTCGCCCGAGAGAGGTCGTAACGCGGGCGGCGGAGCCAACCGGGAGAACCTGCCTTGAGTCGTGAAACTGACACTCCGTCCTCCGGGCCCAACGGGCGCGGCGGAGCCGCATACCCCTCGGGCACGCCGCCGTACGGGACCCCCATGGTTTCCGACGGTGGTACGGATGCGGGCCGTTCGGCCGCGCAGCCGGAGGAGCGCAAGACCGAGACCACCCTGACGACCCGGATCCGGATCAACATCCCCGGGTCCAGGCCGATCCCGCCGGTCGTGATGCGCACGCCCGTCGCGGACGCCGAGAAGAGCGGTGACGACGCGGGCGCCGACCCGCAGCCCGCGGCCGCCACCACGATGTCCACCGGCATCGTCGCGCCGCCCGCCGAACCCGCGGCACCGGGCGACGAGAAGCCCAGCGACTGGTTCGCGCCCCGCAAGTCCGGCCCGGGCAAGGGCGGTCAGGGCGGCGGCGGCACGAACGGTGCCGGTCTGCCGGGCGGTTCCACCGCGGGCGGTACGGCGGCGCCGGGCCCGGCTGCCCCGGGCGGTGGTGCGCGTGCGAACGGTTCCGCTCCCGCGGGCGGCGCGCGTCCGGGCGCCGGGCGCCCCGGCGGTGTGGTCGGTTCGATGAGTGTGCCGGGCGCTTCGCGGCCGGGCGGGACGAACGGCGCGGGCCTCCCCGGAGCCACCGGCGGTCCGGTGGCTCCCGGGCACGGCGGCGGCACCGGATCCTTCGACGTGACCGAGGCGCTGGCCGCGGGCCCGCTGGGCAACGGCAACGGCGCTCGTGCCGGCTCCGGCTCCGCTTCGGGTCCCGGTGACGGGGGCGAGCCGCGCCGTGACGAACTGCCGTACTTCTCGGAGAACGGCCGCGGCCACCAGAACGGTCTCGCCGCTCCGAACGGTCAGGGCGGCCCTGCCGGGCCCGGTGACCCCGGCGACTTCAACGGACCCGGCGGCCGCGGCGGCGCCGGCGGACCGCAGGGCCCCGCCGGCCCGACGGGTGGTCCGGTCACCGGCGACAGCCCGCTGGGGCTCCCCGCCGGCGGCGGCCGGAGCGGGCCCGGTGGCCCCGGCGGTCCGGGCGACCGCGGTATGCGGACCGGCACCGCGTTCGACGCCCCGGAGAACACCGGCGGTCCCGGCGCGCTCCGCACCGCCCCCGGCGGCCCCCGCACCGCCCCCGGCGGCCCCCGTACGACCCCTGGCCCCGCGCAGGGTCCCGGCGCCGTCCAGGGCCGCGGCCCGGGCGGCGGCATGAGCGACGACACGGCGATCCTCACCCCGCAGAAGCCGGCGCCCGAGCCCGGTACGCCCGGCTACCGCTCCCCGGCGGACAACGTCTCCGGGCACACCGTCACCAGCGGCATCCCCGTCGTCCCGTCGGGTGCCGGGTCCCCGTTCGGAGCCGGCGCGCGTCCCGGTGCACCGCAGTCGGACACGTCTCCCAAGCCGGCCGCGCCGGCCCCGAAGAACGCGTCGGCGGCCAAGCCCAGGAAGAAGGGCCGCAGCAAGCTGGTGCTGCTGGGCGGCGGCGTGGTCATGGTCGCCGGTGTCGCCTACGGCGCCGGGCTGCTGATGAACCACTCCGACGTGCCGAAGGGCACCACCGTGCTCGGCGTCGACATCGGCGGCGGCACCCGTGACGAGGCGGTCAAGAAGCTCGACGACGCCTTCGGCGACCGGGTGAACAAGCCGCTGAAGCTGTCGGTGGGCGGCAAGACCGTCTCCCTCGCGCCGGACCGGGCGGGCCTCCAGTTCGACTTCCAGGCGACGGTCGGCGCCGCGGCGAAGAGCGACTACAACCCCGTCTCCGTGATCGGTTCGCTCTTCGGCCAGAAGCGGGTCGTCGAGCCGGCCATGCCGGTCGACGGGGAGAAGCTGCAGGCGGCCCTCCAGGCCGTCGGGGGCGGCTCCGGCTCGGTCACCGAGGGCACGATCAAGTTCGAGCCCGGCAAGGCCGTCGCGGTCTACGGCAAGGCGGGCAAGGCCATCGACGCCGCGCAGGCCAAGCAGTCCGTCGAGGAGGCGTACCGCGCGGAGGTGGAGACGGGCACGGCGACTCCGGTGACCGTGCCGACGACCACCAAGCAGCCGACGGTCTCCAACGCCGAGGTCGACCGGGAGATGAAGAAGTTCGCGGAGCCGGCGATGTCGGCGAACGTGACCGTGCAGACGGACGCCGCGCACTCGATCCCGATGAGCCCGCAGAACTCGCTGTGGAAGTTCCTCAGGGTGACGCCGGTCAACGGCAAGCTGGTCGACAAGCCCGACCTGGCCGCCCTGAAGAAGCTGTACGGCCAGACGTTCGACGGCGTGCTGATCACCCGGGCCGACGGCAAGAAGACCCCCCTCACGGCCGAGGAGATCTACATCAACCTGCGCACCGCGCTGATGAGCAAGACCAACCGGACCGCGGTCATCGACACGAACCCGAGCTAGTCCGGCCGGCATGAGGGAGGGGCGCCCGGTGAGCACCGGGCGCCCCTCCCGCACGTCGTGCCCCGAGGCCGTATGACATCTGTCATCCGGCACTCGGGACCGCCGACACTGACGGCGCACCGGCCGCCGGGGCCAGCATGTACGTCATGACAACGACAGCGGCGGCCACCGGTACCCCGGTGGTCGGGTTCGATCAGGTGAGCAAGACGTACGGGAGCACCCGTGCCGTGGACGGGCTCTCGCTCCGGCTGCACCCGGGCGAGACCGTGGCCCTGCTGGGCCCGAACGGCGCCGGCAAGTCCACCACCCTGGACCTGCTGCTCGGCCTCAAGCAGGCCGACGGCGGCACGGTCAGCGTCTTCGGCACCAGCCCGCGCGAGGCGATCGTCGCCGGACGCGTGGGGGCCATGCTGCAGAGCGGCGGGCTGATGGACGAGGTCACCGTCGCCGAGCTGGTCCGGCTCGCCTGCGACCTGCACCCGAGGCCGTACAAGGTCGCCGACGTGCTCGCCCGCGCCGGTATCGCCCAGATCGCCGACCGCAAGGTCAACAAGCTCTCCGGCGGCCAGGCCCAGCGCGTGCGTTTCGCCCTCGCCACGGCCGGCGACAGCGACCTGATCGTCCTGGACGAGCCGACCACCGGGATGGACGTCTCCGCCCGGCAGGCCTTCTGGGCCACCATGCGCGAGCAGGCCGACCGGGGGCGGACCGTGCTGTTCGCCACGCACTACCTGGAAGAGGCCGACGCCATCGCCGACCGCGTCCTGGTCCTGCACCGGGGCCGGCTCCTGGCCGACGGCACCGCCGCCGAGATCAAGGCCAAGGCGGGCGCCCGCCGTATCGCCTTCGACCTGGAGGGCGAGATCGACGAGACCGCGCTGCGCGGTCTGCCGTTCCTGAGCGTGATCGACATATCGGGTCAGACCGTGCGCATCCAGTCCACCGACGCGGACGCCACCGTGCACGCCCTGTACGGCCTGGGCGTCTACCCCCGCAACCTCGAAGTCGCCGGACTCGGACTCGAGCAGGCGTTCGTAGCCATCACCGAGGCCGAGGAGGCCAAGCAGTCGTGAAGAGTCTCATCAGGCTGGAACTCGCCCGCTCCCTGCGCAACCGCAAGTTCCTGTTCTTCTCGGTGATCTACCCGTCGGTCATCTTCCTGCTCGCCTCGAACCAGAACGGCACCCACGGCAAGATCGACGGCACCGGCCTGACCGTCGGGGCGTACGTCATGGTCTCCATGGCCTCCTTCGGCGCACTGACCGCCGTGCTCATGGGCAACAGCGAGCGCATAGCCAAGGAACGGGAGAGCGGCTGGGTGCGGCAGCTGCGGCTCACCACGCTGCCCGGCCGGGGGTACGTCCTCGCCAAGACCGCCAGTGCCGCGGTCGTCAGCCTGCCGTCCATCGTCGTCGTCTTCCTGGTCGCCGCCGCGGTGAAGGACGTACGCCTCGACGCCTGGCAGTGGCTCGCGCTGACGGGCGCGATCTGGGCCGGCAGCCTCGTCTTCGCCGCGCTCGGCGTCGCCATCGGCTACCTCGCCTCCGGCGACGCGGTGCGCCCGCTCACGATGATCATCTACTTCGGTCTGTCGATCCTCGGCGGCCTCTGGTTCCCCTCCTCCAGCTTCCCGGCCTGGCTGCAGAACATCGCCAAGTGGCTGCCCACGCACGCGTACGCTGCCCTCGGACGGGCGATCGAACAGAGCCAGGCCCCGCACGCCCAGGACGTCGCCGTCCTCGCCGTCTACTTCCTCCTCTTCGCGGGCGGCGCGGCCTGGCTGTACCGGAAGGACACGCTGAAGGCGTGAGCACGATGACGCAGGACCCGGTGCGTGAGGAGCCCGGGAGGGAGTCGCCGATCCCTCTGGGACAGTCGCTCAGCAGCCGCAAGGACATGCTGCTGCGCAAGGTGCTGTGGATCGGCGTCTGGCTGGTCTTCCTCAGCTCGCCGGTCCACGACCTCGTCGCCGGGAACCACACCGTCGCGGGCACCACGGCCGGCTGGCTCGGTCTCGCGGTGTTCGTGGGGCTCTACCTGGCGCTGGTCTTCCGCAACATGGGCACACCGATGGCCCCCCGGCGCGTCGCCGGTGTGCTCGTCGCCCTCGCCGTACTGGCGACCGTGCTGAGCCTCACGCTCGGCGCGCACTGGCTGGGCCTGTACTGCTACGTCTCCGTCGCCTGCGGGGCCACCCTCCCGTTGCGGATCGCGCGCTGGGCGATACCCGCGACGGCCGGGACGATGCTGCTGGCCGGCCTGCACGCCGGCGAGGAGGAGGCCCAGAACCTGCTCCCCCTGGTCGTGCTCATCGGGTTCGCCATGACCGGGGTCGTGCAACTCCTCCGTACCACCGTCGAGTTGCGCAAGGCCCGGGCCACCGTCGCCCAGCTCGCCGCCAACGAGGAACGGCTGCGCCTCGCCCGCGACCTGCACGACCTGCTCGGCCACTCCCTGTCCCTGATCACGCTGAAGAGCGAGCTGGCGGGCCGGATGCTCCCCGACCACCCCGACAAGGCGGCCCAGCAGGTCGCCGACATCGAACAGGTCAGCCGCCAGGCGCTGGTGGACGTACGGGAGGCGGTCACCGGCTACCGGCGCCCGCGCCTGGCGGCCGAACTGGCCGGAGCCCAGGTCGCCCTGACCGCCGCCGGGGTCGTCGCCGAGGTGCCCGCCGAACCGGACCTGGCCGGCGTTCCCGAGGAGACCGAGGCCACCCTCGCCTGGGCGCTGCGCGAGGCGGTCACCAACGTCGTACGGCACAGCGGTGCCGGGCGCTGCACGGTGGAGGTGCTGCGCCGCCAGACCCTGGACGGGCCCGTCCTCGAACTCGCCGTGGAGGACGACGGATCGGGCGGATCGGGCAAGGGGCCCGGCAACGGTCTCACCGGTCTGACCGAGCGCCTGGAGAAGGCCGGCGGCACCCTCGAGGCGGGCCGGGGCAGACGGGGTTTCCGGCTGGTCGCCCGTGTACCCGCGCCCACCGCCGGGGACGTACTATCCGGGGCATGAGCAGCACGATCAAGGTCCTCCTCGCCGAGGACCAGTCGATGGTCCGGGAGGCGCTGGCCGCCCTGCTCGGCCTCGAGGACGACATCGACGTCGTCGCCCAGGTGTCGCGCGGGGACGAGGTGCTGGCCGCCGCCCGCGAGCACGGCGTGGACGTCGCCCTGCTCGACATAGAGATGCCGGGCTGCACCGGCATCGAGGCCGCCGCCCGGGTCCACAAGGAACTCCCCGCGGTCAAGCTCGTCGTGCTCACCACCTTCGGGCGGCCCGGCTACCTGCGCAGCGCCATGGAGGCGGGTGCCGACGCCTTCCTGGTCAAGGACGCCCCCGCCGCCCAGCTGGCCGCGGCGGTGCGCAAGGTGCTGGCCGGCGAGCGCGTCATCGACCCCACCCTCGCCGCGGCGGCCCTCGCCGAGGGCGCCAACCCGCTCACCGACCGCGAACGCGAGGTCCTCCGCGCCGCCGCCGACGGCTCCACCAACGCGGAACTGGCGGCCGCCCTGCACCTGTCCCAGGGGACGGTGCGCAACTACCTCTCCACGGCGATCCAGAAGCTCGCGGTACGCAACCGGGCGGAGGCGGTGCGGATCGCCCGCGAGAAGGGCTGGTTGTAGCGGCCGGACCCGCGCGGGCGGTCAGTTGAGCATCGCCCGCGCCGCCTGCGCCTGCTGCCGCACCCGGTCCGCGGCCGTCTCGTCCACCACTTCCACGAGCTCGGCGTACGCGTCCAGCTCGGTCGCGCCCTCGGTGAAGTCCCCCCGCTGCACGAGCAACTGCGCCCGCTCGTACCGCAGCCGGGCCGGATGGGACGGCAGCAGCAACGACAACTCCACTGCCCACAACCCCACGTCCGACCGCTCCGGCCGGGCCGCCGCCCACGCCCGGACGTTGTTCAGTATCCGTGTCACCACCTCGAGGGGCGCCGCGGCCACGAGCATCGCCGGATCCAGTGGAGCACCCGTCGCCCCGGCGACCAGCAACTCGGCGTCGTCCCCGCTCAGCACCCGCCCGCCGTCGAACGGATCGGCGAGCACCTGCTCCGCGGCCGTTCCGAAGCCCACCACGAAGTGGCCCGGCAGCGCGACCCCGTACACCGGTGCCCCGGCCCGCCGGGCGACCTCCATCCACACCACCGACAACAGGATCGGCAGCCCGCGCCGCCGCCGCAGCACCTCGTGCAGCAGCGAGGACTCCAGCCGCTGGTAGTCCGCGGCGCAGCCCCGGAACCCGTACCGGTCGCCGAGCAGCTCGCACAGTGCCACCGCCCAGGCGTGCGGACCACCCGGCCGGAACGGCAGCTGTCCCGCCAGCCGGTCCAGCTCCATCTGCGCCGCGTCCACGCCGGCCTCGTCCAGCGAGCCGTCCGCCTGCGCGGCGAGCAGCAGGCACAGCGCCGACAGGTCGGGCCGCTCGGACCGCGCCTCCTCGGCGAACCGCTGCCGCAGCTCGGCGGTCCGCCCGGACGGTGGGGGATAGGGGGGACTCATGACAGGCACCTGCCCCGTTCAGGAGGATCCGTGCCGCGGGCCGGCGGGGTCCTCCGGCGCGCGGTAGTGGTGGTACGTGTGGTGGGCCGAGAAGCCCAGACCGGCGTACAGCGCCCGAGCGGCCTCGTTGTCGGTCTCCACCTGCAGCCAGGCCGCCGAGGCGCCCTCCGCCAAGGCCCGGCGGGCGAGGGCGGCCATCACGGCCGTGGCCAGCCCGCGCCGCCGTACGGCCGGGTCCACCTCGACGGCGGCGAAACCGGCCCACCGACCGTCCACGACACACCGGCCGACGGCGAGCGGTGTGCCACCCTCACCGCCGCCCTCCTCCCGGGGACCCGGGGGGACCGTCGCGAACCACACCGACGGCCCCGAGCCCAGCACCTTCAGGGCCACCTCACTCACCCCTCTGCGCCGATACCGTGCCAGCCACGCCTCGTCCGCCTCCCGGGTCAGCGCCACCCCGGTGCCCTCGGCCCGGTCGGCGAGCGGCGCCAACGCTCCGATCCACAGCTCGGCACTCACCTCGCGCACCCAGCCGCGCCGCTCCAGCTCCGCGCAGAGCAGCTCCTGGGTGCCCTCGGCGCCGGTGGCGGTCTGGACGTACGCGGGGAGCCCGCGCTCGCCGTACCAGCGTCGTACGGCCGCCAGGGCTTCGTCGAGGGGCAGCCCGGGATCGCCGGCCGGCAGGACACTGTTCGCCCGCCTGGTGAAGCCCGCCCGTCGCCCGGCCACCGCCCCCCATCGACCCTCCCCCAGAGCTGAACGCCTGGGGGGACCCCCATCGCGGGGCACCTTCTCGACCGCGGCCCTGAGCTCCCACTCGCCCAGCCGCTCGCTCTCCACCGGACGCCACGCCCGGGAGGCGACGTGCGCCAGTTCGGAGTAGGTGGCGGACGGGCCCCGCCGACGCGCCGGGGCGGCCGGGACCACCTTGCCCGCGACCAGCGCCGATTCCGGAATCCGGACGCTCTCGCCGTTCCGCTGTGTGATCAGCAGCACGCCGTCGTCCCATGATGTGAGAACACCCACCGTGTCGGTGAACTTCTCCTCCGACGCCTCAGTGTCCCTCAAGCGCCGTACGGAGACTCGTTTGCCCACGTCAGCAGCGGTGACACGGACCGTGAAGTGCCCAGCGGCCGAGATTTCCACAGGTCAGTTCACCCCTCCTGTTCGGATCATGCCCAGGAACGGAGATACTAGGGGCGGGCATCGACGACGCCGCGCTCCCGCGCGCCAGGCGGCGGAGCCTGAGGAGGCCCGCCAGCGCCCTATCGAGGAGGAACGACAGCGTGACCTACGTCATCGCGCAGCCTTGTGTCGACGTCAAGGACAAGGCGTGCATCGAGGAGTGCCCGGTCGACTGCATCTACGAGGGCCAGCGGTCCTTGTACATCCACCCGGACGAATGCGTCGACTGTGGTGCCTGTGAGCCGGTCTGCCCGGTCGAGGCGATCTTCTACGAGGACGACACTCCGGAGGAGTGGAAGGACTACTACAAGGCGAACGTCGAGTTCTTCGACGAGCTCGGCTCCCCGGGCGGCGCCAGCAAGCTGGGGCTGATCGAGCGGGACCACCCCTTCGTCGCCGCGCTGCCGCCGCAGAACCAGTAAGAGCGGCCGCATCCGCGTCCTTCGGTCCCGTACGGCACGATCGTCCTGATCGCCGCCGTACGGGGCCGAGGCGTTCGCCGAAGCAGAAAGTGAGCCAGATCCCCGTGTCCGCAGTCTCCGACCGGCTCCCGACTTTCCCCTGGGACAAGCTGGAGCCCTACAAGAAGACGGCCGCCGCGCACCCCGACGGCATCGTCGACCTGTCCGTCGGCACCCCGGTCGACCCGGTCCCCGAGATCGTCCAGAAGGCCCTGATCGCCGCGGCCGACTCCCCGGGCTACCCGACGGTGTGGGGCACCCCGGCGCTGCGCGACGCCATCACGGGCTGGCTGGAGCGCCGTCTCGGCGCCCGCGGGATCACCCACCGCCACGTGCTGCCGATCGTCGGCTCCAAGGAACTGGTGGCCTGGCTCCCCACCCAGCTGGGCCTGGGCCCCGGTGACCGGGTCGCCTTCCCCCGGCTGGCCTATCCGACGTACGAGGTCGGCGCCCGGCTGGCACGGGCCGAGTACGAGGCCTACGACGATGCGACGGAGCTGGACCCCGAGGGCCTGAAGCTGCTCTGGCTGAACTCGCCGTCCAACCCCACCGGTCAGGTGCTGGCCAAGGAGGAGCTGACCCGGATCGTCGCCTGGGCCCGCGAGCACGGGGTGCTGCTGGTCTCCGACGAGTGCTACCTCGAGCTGGGCTGGGAGGCCGACCCGGTCTCGGTCCTGCACCCGGACGTGAACGGCGGCTCGTACGACGGCATCGTGGCCGTCCACTCCCTGTCCAAGCGCTCCAACCTGGCGGGCTACCGCGCGGCCTTCCTGGCCGGCGACCCGGCCGTCCTGGGCCCGCTCCTGGAGATCCGCAAGCACGGCGGCATGATGACCTCCGCCCCCACCCAGGCGGCCGTCGTGGCGGCCCTGGGCGACGACACCCACGTCCACGAGCAGCGCGAGCGCTACGCGGCCCGCCGCACCGCCCTCCGCGACGCCCTCCTCGCCCACGGCTTCCGCATCGAGCACAGCGAGGCCAGCCTCTACCTGTGGGCCACTCGTGACGAGTCCTGCTGGGCCACGGTCGCCCACCTGGCCGACCGCGGGATCCTCGTCGCCCCGGGCGACTTCTACGGCCCGGCGGGCGAGCGGTTCGTCCGCGTGGCCCTGACGGCGACGGACGAGCGGGTCGCTGCCGCGGTGCGCAGGCTGACCGAGTAGCCGCCGCCTCCGCGGCTCCGCCGAGGCGGACGCGGGCGCCGGAAGAGCGAAAGGACGAAGGGGCCCGGGAGACATCCCGGGCCCCTTCGCCGCGAAGACCAGCAGCCGTGCTCAGGCGCCGAGCTGGGGCACACCCTTGGTGCTCGGCAGCGAGGCGGCCGGCAGCGAGGACGTCGGCAGCCCGCCCTTGGCCACCGGGAGGGAGGCCGCGGGCACCCCGCCCTTGGTGAGGGAGCCCGTCGGCAGCCCGCCCTTCGTGGCCGTGGACGCGGTGTCGCCCACGACACCGCCGGCGGTCCCCGCCACCTCCCCGGCGGTCCGCTGCGCCGCCGGCGTCGCCTTCTTCAGGACCTTGCCACCGGTCTTGCCCGCGGCGGGCACCGCCTTCTTGACCGCCTGGCCGCCGGTCTCACCCGCGACCCCGGTGACGTTCTGCGTGGTGCTGTCGATGGTGTTGCCGGCGCTGGCCCCGTCCAGTGCGGTCAGCCCGCCGACGTTCGGGGTGGCAGGCAGGTTCGTGGCCGCGCCGGCAGAGCCGGCCGCACCGACCCCGGCAGCCGCTCCCGCTGCGACAAGCAGCGCGGCACGGGCGATCCGGCGGGTCAGGGGGAGGGACATGATGCTCCTTCGCGGAAGGGAAAGATGAACTGATCGTCCGGACTCGGACGCAGTGAATACCGCACGAGTCCCGCGAAGGTTGCGGAGGCGAGGGGTAACGAGTTGATAACGCATCGCATTATCTGCTGGGGATAAAAACGGGCGAAAGGTGTCCCGAGGGGGCACCTGCAGAATCCTTCCGGCCCTTTTTCCGCAAGGGTCGGACGAGCCGGAGGGTGACCGCGCGAAAACCTGCGCACCCATACCCCCGACCCGCACCGCACTACCCGGACGAGTGAGTTCCCGTACTACTGCCCGGTCACGATCCGTACGGCGTTCGTGGCCGCCTCGGCACCGCCGGTGCCCGTGGACCCGGTGCTGCGCCACCGGCTCCGCGTGCTCCCGGCGGCCCACTCGCGCCCGGCGTACGACACCCGCTCGATGTGCAGGGCCGAGGAGTTGGCCACCGCCCAGTGCGCCAGCTGCCAGCCGCGCTCCCGCGCCGTCCGACCGGTCTGCCGCGCCCGGGTGTGCGTGCCGTCCGCCGGTGCGTCGGCGGGCACCGGCACGGTCACCGTCCGTCCGTGCGCCTCGGCCGTCACGCTCGGGGACGGCCGCGCCCCCTTGCCGCTCACCTCGGCGCCGGCCTCCTGCAGGGCGTCGCGCCCGAAGTCCCGTACCAGCGCGGTGCGCACCGCGTCCGGGCCGCTTGCCGCGGCCTGTGTCCCCGGACGGCCGTCGCAGGTCAGGGTGGCCGCCGCGCGCCCGGTCAGGGCGGCGGCGAGCAGCGCGGCGTCCGGTTCGTGCTTGGCGTACGCCTCCGGGTAGCCGCTGCGCTGCACGCGCTGCGCGGCCACGGTGAGCGGCAGCTCCGCGTAGTCGGGGACCTTGGCCAGGTGCTCGTAGAAGACGCCCGCCGCGTACGTCGGGTCCATGATCTGCTTCTCGGTGCCCCAGCCCTGCGAGGGCCGCTGCTGGAACAGGCCCAGCGAGTCCCGGTCCCCGTGTTCTATGTTGCGCAGCCCCGACTCCTGCAGCGCGGTCGCCAGCGCGATGGTCACCGCCCGCTCGGGCATTCCGCGTCCGGTGCCGACCGCGGTGATCGTCGCCGCGTTCACCGCCTGTTCGGGGGTGAAGTCGTAGGACGCGCCGTCGCCCTTCGCCGAGACGACCTGGCAGCCCGGAGCGCCCGCGCCTCCGGTGACGTACTGGACGACGAGATAGCCCGCGACGGCGAGGAGGACCACGACGGCCGCCCCGAAACGGAAGAGGCGGCCACGGCGCTTGGGGGCGTTCGAAGTACCCGGACTGCCGGGACCGCTGGGAACGCCAGGGGTGGTGGGGGACGGCTCTGGCACCCGTACAAGGTACTGGAGCCCGCTGTGACCCCGGCGTCGGGTCAGGCGTGGCAGGTTAGGGTCGAAACCATGGCCGACACCACGCTTGATCTCACTCTGGACGCCGCCGAGCTCACCGCGCGGCTGGTCGACTTCCGCTCCGAGAGCGGTGCGGAGAAGCCGCTCGCGGACGCGATCGAGAGCGCGCTGCGTGCCCTGCCGCATCTGCGGGTCGACCGCTACGGCAACAACGTGATCGCCCGCACCGACCTGGGTCGGGCGGAGCGGGTGATCCTGGCCGGCCACATCGACACCGTCCCCATCGCCGGCAACGTCCCCTCCCGCCTCGACGAGGACGGCGTCCTGTGGGGCTGTGGCACCTGCGACATGAAGTCGGGCGTCGCGGTCCAGTTGCGGATCGCGGCCACCGTCCCGGCCCCCAACCGCGACCTCACCTTCGTCTTCTACGACAACGAGGAGGTCGCCGCCCACCTCAACGGCCTGCGGCACGTGGCCGAGGCCCACCCCGAATGGCTGGCGGGCGACTTCGCGGTGCTCCTCGAACCGTCCGACGGCCAGGTCGAGGGCGGCTGCCAGGGCACCCTGCGGGTGCTGCTGAAGACCAGGGGCGAGCGGGCCCACTCGGCGCGCGGCTGGATGGGCTCCAACGCGATCCACGCGGCGGCCCCCGTCCTGGCCCGCCTGGCCGCGTACGAGCCGCGCCATCCCGTCATCGACGGACTGGAGTACCGCGAGGGCCTGAACGCGGTGGGCATCAGCGGCGGCGTGGCCGGTAACGTCATCCCCGACGAGTGCGTGGTCACCGTCAACTTCCGCTACGCGCCCGACCGTACGGAGGAGGAGGCGGTCGCGCACGTCCGCGAGGTCTTCGCCGACTGCGGTGTCGAGGAGTTCGTGGTGGACGACCACAGCGGCGGGGCGCTGCCGGGGCTGTCCCATCCGGCGGCGGTCCGGTTCATCGAGGCGGTCGGCGGTACCCCGCAGCCGAAGTACGGCTGGACGGACGTCTCCCGCTTCTCGGCCCTGGGCGTCCCCGCGGTCAACTACGGCCCCGGCGACCCGCACTTGGCGCACAAGCGGGACGAAAGAGTGGAAACCGGGAAGATCCTGGCGGGCGAGGAACGGCTGCGCGCCTGGCTCACCGACTGACCGCCCGGCACGGCGCTGCGTCGCGGACACGCTCACGTCCCCCGTCCGTAACCCCCGGCGATCTACGCTGAGGCGGAAAGACCCGGCAAGCGGAGGGAGCGCACATGGCTACCGGCAACCCCGAGGGCAAGAAGCAGCCACCGGAGGAGCAGCGGCTGGGACCGGTCCTGAGACGGCGCGGACAGGTGACCACGAGCACGACGGACCAGCGTCTGCTGGACGAGCGCGCCCCCACCGACTGGGTGCACACGGACCCCTGGCGGGTCCTGCGCATCCAGTCGGAGTTCATCGAGGGCTTCGGCACCCTTGCCGAACTCCCGCCCGCCATCAGTGTGTTCGGCTCGGCGCGGACGCCCGTGGACTCGTCCGAGTACGAGGCCGGCGTCCGCCTCGGCCGCGGCCTGGTCCAGGCGGGCTGGGCGGTCATCACCGGCGGCGGCCCGGGCGCCATGGAGGCGGCCAACAAGGGGGCCAGCGAGGCCGGTGGCACCTCGGTCGGCCTCGGTATCGAGCTGCCCTTCGAGCAGGGGCTCAACCCCTACGTCGACATCGGGCTCAACTTCCGGTACTTCTTCGTCCGCAAGATGATGTTCGTCAAGTACGCCCAGGGTTTCGTGGTGCTGCCCGGCGGCCTCGGCACCCTCGACGAACTCTTCGAGGCCCTCACCCTCGTCCAGACCCAGAAGGTCACCCGCTTCCCCATCGTCCTCTTCGGCAGCGAGTACTGGGGCGGTCTGGTCGACTGGCTGAAGAACACGCTGGTGGCCCAGGGCAAGGCAACGGAAAAGGACCTCCTCCTCTTCCACGTCACGGACGAGGTGGACGAGGCGGTGGCCCTGGTGTCCAAGGAGGCGGGCCGCTAGCGCGGGGCCTGAGCGGGTAGGGGGTGAGCTCGCCCGGTGCTTTCCATCCTGGGCCTGCTCCAGCGGGCCCCTCTGGGGGCTCCGCCCCCAGCCCCCCGGCTTGTGCCCACCCACCACCCGTCCCACCCGACTGGGAGGCGCGGGCCTTTCTCAGCCCGTCTGGGGGTCCCCCCTCTGGGGGAGTTCGAGGACGAGGCCGTTCAGGCCGAAGGGGGCCCGGGGGGCGCAGCCCCCGGCGGGGTGCAGGGGCGGAGCCCCGCGGGGGTTCAGGGGGCGCAGCCCCCTGGCGGGGTCGAAGGGGCGGAGCCCCTGGGGACGGGAAGGGTAGGGGCGGCGGGGGCGGAAAGACCGCGGGTCGGCGCCCCGCCGGCTACGCCAGCCCCCGCCGGGCGACCGCCGGGGGCCGGTGGCCCGCGATCGACGCCACCATGTCCAGCACCTGACGGGTCTCCGCCACCTCGTGCACCCGGTACACCTGCGCCCCCAGCCACGCCGACACGGCCGTGGTCGCCAGCGTCCCCACCACCCGCTCCTTGACCGGCCGGTCCAACGTCTCCCCGACGAAGTCCTTGTTGGACAGCGACACCAGCACGGGCCACCCCGTGGCGACCATCTCGCCCAGCCGCCGCGTCGCCTCGAGACTGTGGCGCGTGTTCTTCCCGAAGTCGTGCCCGGGATCGATCAGCACCGACTCCCGGGGCACCCCGAGCGAGACCGCCCGCTCGGCCAGCCCCAGCGTCACCCGCAGGATGTCGGCCATGACGTCGTCGTACGTCACCCGGTGCGGCCGGGTCCGCGGCTCGGCACCACCCGCGTGCGTGCACACCAGCCCCACCCCGTACCGGGCCGCGACCTCCGCCAGCCCGGGGTCCACCCCGCCCCACGCGTCGTTGAGCAGGTCCGCCCCGGCCTCGCAGACCGCCGCCCCCACCTCGGCCCGCCAGGTGTCCACGCTGATGACCACGTCGGGGAACCGCCGCCGCACCTGATCGACGAACCCGACCGTGCGCCGTGCCTCCTCCGCCGCGGACACCTCCTCGCCGGGCCCGGCCTTCACCCCGCCGATGTCGATGATCGCGGCACCCTCGGCGACCGCCTGCTCCACGCGCGCGAGGGCCGGCTCGTCGCGGAAGGTGGCCCCCTGGTCGTAGAAGGAGTCCGGGGTCCGGTTCACGATCGCCATGACCACCGGCTCGTGCGGTCCGAATTCCCGCCTGCCCAGCCTGAGCATCCCCTGTGACCTCTCCTGGTACGTCCGTCTCCACAGCCGCCTGCGACCCTAACCGTCAGCCTCGCATGGCACGATCGGACCCAGCACTTTCGACAACGAGCACACCGAGCGTGGGGACCCTCAGCGATGGTTATGTTTCTGTTCCTGGTCGTCGCGCTCGCCGTCGTGGTCGCCGCGGTGACTCTCGCCGTGGTGGGCGGCGGCGAGAGCGGTCCGCTGCCGGAGGCCGCGCCGGAGCGCCTGCACGACCCGCTGCCGCCGGACCGCCCGGTCGCCCGAGCCGACGTGGAGAACCTCCGCTTCCCGCTCGCGCCCCGCGGGTACCGCATGGCCGACGTGGACGACGCGCTCGGCCGCCTCGCCGCCGAACTCGCCGAGCGGGACGCCCGTATCGCCGACCTGGAGTCCGCGCTGGCCGGCGCCCACGCGGCGGCCCACGCCCCGCAGGACAAGCCCGCCCAGGAGGAGCAGCAGTGAGCGACGGCGCCGCCCTCGCCGGCCCGGACGGCCTGCCGCGCTGCCCCTGGGCGCTGTCCGCCGCGGAGTACGTGACGTACCACGACGAGGAGTGGGGCCGCGCGGTCCACGGCGACGACGCCCTGTACGAGCGGCTCAGCCTGGAGGCCTTCCAGTCGGGCCTGTCCTGGATCACCATCCTGCGCCGCCGCCCGGGCTTCCGCGCCGCGTTCGCCGGCTTCGAGATCGCGGCGGTGGCCGCCTTCACCGACGAGGACCGAGAGCGCCTGCTCGCCGACCCCGGCATCATCCGCAACCGTGCCAAGATCGACGCGACCCTCGCCAACGCGCGCGTGCTCGCCGACTGGTCTCCCGGCGAGCTGGACGGGCTGATCTGGTCCCACGCCCCCGACCCGGACGGCCGCCCCGCGCCGAAGACCCTCTCGGACGTCCCGGCGGTCACGCCCGAGTCGACGGCCCTGTCGAAGGCCCTGAAGAAAAGGGGCCTGCGCTTCGTCGGCCCGACGACGGCCTACGCGCTGATGCAGGCGTGCGGCCTGGTGGACGACCACCTGGTGACGTGCGTGGCCAGACGGGCGGCCTGAGCGGCCCGGACCTCACCGCCCGAGGTACTTCGGCCTCTCCTTGTTCACGAAGGCCTGCACCGCGATCGCGTGGTCCTCGGACCGCCCCGCCCGCGTCTGGAGCTCGTCCTCCTTCTCGAGGGTCTCCTCGAGGGAGTGGGTGAGCCCGTACGCCACGGCCTCCTTGAGCGCCGCGTACGCCACGGTGGGCCCCTCGGCCAGGGCCCGCGCCGTCTTCTCGGCCTCGGCCCGCAGCTCACCGGCGGGCACGAGACGGTTCGCGATGCCCAGCTCGTAGGCCTCCTGCGCGGTGATGCTGCGCGGGAAGAGCAGCAGGTCGGCCGCCCGGGCCGGGCCGACGACCCGCGGCAGCGTCCACGAGATCCCGGAGTCGGCGGTCAGGGCGACGCCCGCGAAGGACGTGTTGAAGGCCGCGGTGTCCGCCACCACCCGGTAGTCGGCCGCGAGCGCGAAGCCGAGACCCGCTCCGGCCGCGACTCCGTTCACCGCCGCGACCACCGGCTTCGGGGCGCCGGTCAGGGCTCGCACGATCGGGTTGTAGTGCTCCCGCACGGTGCTCATCGTGTGCCCCGAGCCGGTCTCCCGGTCGGCGGCCAGCAGCCCGATGTGCTCCTTGAGGTCCTGCCCCACGCAGAACGCCCGGTCGCCGGCCGCGGTCAGCAGCACGGCCCGTACGGCCGTGTCCGAGGCCGCCGCCTCCGCCGCCTCCCGGAGGGCGACCTTGGCGGCGATGTTCAGCGCGTTCATCGCCTCGGGGCGGTTCAGCGTGATCGTCGCGAGCCCGTCGCTGACCTCGTAGAGCACGGTGTCGGCCATGGCGTATCCCCTCCGGTGTCACGGCTCGGCGTACCGCTCGGTACGTCCGGTGTCTGAAGGACAGCATGGCCGAGATCGTCGCCGGAGTAGCGGACCGGACGTGTGACCTGCGTCAAAGAATGTTCTCGCGGCCGGGGGCCCCGGACGTCCGCGGGGTGGCGCAGTATCGCAGTCCCATCGCCGAATTGAGTGGTTTTGCTCGCGCGCGTTGCGCAAGCGATGCCTACTGATGTTGGTCATCGGGTCGTGCGATGCGGGATAATGGCCTGGAAGCAATGTGTTCGATGCCGGTGTCGCGTGTCCGTCCGGACCGTGCGTGCCCGCCCAGGGCCGTCGGCTGACGATGAGCTGGGTTTCAGGAAGGGGAACGAGCATGGCGGCCATGAAGCCGCGGACGGGTGACGGCCCGCTCGAGGTGACCAAGGAGGGGCGGGGCATCGTCATGCGCGTTCCGCTCGAAGGCGGCGGTCGGCTCGTCGTCGAGCTGACCCCCGACGAGGCCGAGGCGCTCGGCGACGCCCTCAAGAAGGTCGTCGTCTGACGCGCCGGCGATCCTGTTCTCCCGGTTGCCCCGGCACCGTCACGGTGCCGGGGCAACCGCGTCCCCAGACCTGTCCCCACTCTCGCTGTTCTCGCGTACCCGCCCGTCCGGCGTTCACGCCCGGCCGCGCCGGACGGCCACGCGTCACCGCTTGACCGCGCACAGCAGGCCGTCGCCCACCGGCAGCAGGGACGGGACCAGTTCCTGGCTCTCCCGGACCGTGCGCAGCAGCTCCCGCAGCCGCAGCACCTCCGTGGGCTGCGGTCCCGAGTCCATCGTCCGGCCGTGCGCGAAGACCCCCTCGAACACCACCAGGCCTCCCGGACGCAGCAGACGCAACGATTCAGCGAGGTAGTCCAGGTACTCCAGACGGTCACCGTCGCAGAAGACCAGGTCGTAGCCCGCGTCCGCGAGGCGGGGGAGCACGTCCAGGGCACGGCCGGGGATGAAGCGGGCGCGGTTGCTGGCGAAGCCGCAGGCACGGAAGGCCTGCCGGGCGAACTGCTGGTGCTCCGGCTCGGGGTCCACGGTGGTCAGCACCCCGTCCGGGCGCATCCCGTGCAGCAGGTGGATCCCGGAGACGCCGGTACCGGTGCCGATCTCCGCGACCGCCTTGGCGTCCACGCTGGCAGCGAGCAACCGCAGCGCGGCGCCGGTGCCGGGCGCCACCGAGCGCAGCCCGGCCTCCCTGGCCCGGTCGCGGGCCCAGCGCAGAGCGTCGTCCTCGGCGACAAAGGCGTCGGCGAACGCCCAGCTCGTCAGCCGGTTGCCGGTAATGGCCCTCTCCTGTCCCGTGTTTGCCTGGCGTGACTGTATCCGTTGCCCCGGGAACCCGCAGATGGGACCAGGCGTTTAAAGGGGTGAGCGAGTCACGGGGGATCCCGACGGGGGGCAGGAGATGGAGCAGGGTGCCGAGCAACTGCTGACGCAGCCGCACGAGCCGTGTCAGCGCAGATCAAATTCTCGTAAAACCGCTTATCCGGAGCTAACGGACGAGGTGGCTATGGTAGGGGCTCCACTGGACACCACCAGAGCTGACAGGGGAGGTGCGGCCACGCCTTTGGACCGGGGAGGAGTGCTGCGGCGCTTCCTCGGATCGGCGGGCAGGCCGAAATCCGTGAACGACACCGCTGCCGACCACGGCCACACGGCCGACGTCGCCCAGACCGCGACCTTCTCCACCGACGCGGACGGGCAGGCGTGGACTCCGCCCACCTGGGAGGAGATCGTCAGCACGCACAGCGGCCGGGTCTACCGGCTGGCGTACCGTCTCACGGGCAACCAGCACGACGCCGAGGACCTCACCCAGGAGGTCTTCGTCCGTGTCTTCCGCTCCCTGTCGACGTACTCGCCGGGCACCTTCGAGGGCTGGCTGCACCGCATCACCACCAACCTGTTCCTGGACATGGTCCGGCGCAAGCAGCGCATCCGCTTCGACGCCCTCGGCGACGACGCCGCCGAGCGGCTGCCCAGCAGGGAGCCGACCCCCCAGCAGGTCTTCAACGACGCGCACTTCGACGCGGACGTGCAGCAGGCCCTGGACACGCTCGCGCCGGAGTTCCGTGCCGCCGTCGTCCTGTGCGACATCGAGGGGCTGTCGTACGAGGAGATCGCCGCGACCCTCGGCGTGAAGCTCGGCACGGTGCGCTCCCGTATCCACCGCGGCCGCTCCCAGCTCCGCAAGGCACTGGCGCACCGCTCGCCGGAGGCCCGTGCGGCCGAGCGACGGCGCTCCTTCGTGGCCCGTGTCCCCGTCCTGGGAGGAGGGGGCGCGACCGCGTGAGTGGATCACGGCCGAAACCTGCCGAGGGGCAGCTGGCAGAGCAGCATCTGGGAGACCGGCTCTCCGCTCTGGTGGACGGAGAGCTCGGTCATGAGGCTCGTGAGCGCGTCCTGGCCCACCTGGCGACCTGTGCCCGGTGCAAGGCGGAAGCGGACGCCCAGCGCCGTCTGAAGAACGTGTTCGCGGAGGCGGCCCCGCCTCCTCCCTCGGAGAGCCTCCTGGCCCGTCTCCAGGGACTCCCCGGGGGAGGTGATGCGGACGGCGGTGGCTCGCCGTCGCCCGGGGGACCCTCCGCCGAGGCCTCCGGCACCGACGTCTTCGGAGTGAGCCGCGGCCAGCGGTTCGCCTTCGGGTACGTCCCCGCCCGCCCGCACACCCCCGCCGCCGACCGCGGTTTCCGCGTCCACCCCGTCGGCCGCCCGGACGCCGACCGGTCCGCCTCACGAGGGCGGCGGTTCGCGTTCGTCGCCGCCGGGGCGGTGTCGCTGGCCGCGGTCGCGCTGGGGGGTGTGACCACCGGTTTCCCGGCCGACCCGGCCGCGGACGCCCGCGGCGGCTCCGGCACCGGCGGAAACGTGGCTCCGGCCCGCACGGCCGGCTCCGGGGCGACGCCGGCGGCCGAGAACCAGCGCCGACGCCCGGCCGGACCGCTGCTGGCGCAGGGCACACGGCTCGGACGGACGTCGACGGCGCCGACCTCGATGGCGGCTCCCCTGCTGCCCGGCATGCCGTCCCCCGCCGGGCGGAACCAGCAGGCCGTGCCGGCCACTCCGCTGGTGGCCGGTGCGGGCGTCATGTCCCCGCTGATACGGCCGGCCGGCCCGACCCCGCCGTTCACCTTCACCACGTGGTCCTCGGTCCCCGAGGTCACCGGCCCGGGCCTGCTCGCCGCACCCGTCCCCGACAGCACCCCCGTTCCCGTCGTCCCCTCGCTGCCCGCCTCATCCCGCACCGCCCCCTGACCGGGGCCCTGCGCCACGGCCCGCACACCTGGTTGAATCCTGTGTGGGCCGTGCCCGCGGTGTGAAGAGGGCGCGGAATCGACGATCCGCGGCCACCGTCGACGAGCCGGGCCGCGGCGAGCGGTGGGGAGAACATGAACGAGGGGAACGGGGTCCCGCAGGGGGAGACCGAGCGGGACGGCGCCGATGTCGCGCCGGCCCGGCCCGCGCGCGGCGCCTCGACCGAGGGCGACTTCGAACTGGCCGACCCGGCACCGCCCCCGCCGGCACACGGCTCCGGCGCCCCTGTGACCGGCCCGGACGAGCCCGTGGCCGGGGCGCAGGAGGCGGGCGCCGTCCTCCCGGGCGTGCGGGACCCCGGCGGGGACGCGACAGGGCGCCCCGAGGGGCCGGTGAGGCCGGTTGCGGGGGAGTCCGAAGCGCCGGCGCCCGAGGCCGCTGCGGTGCCGTTCGGGCAGGGCGCCGGTGAGCCGGTGGGCGGGGCGACGGTCCCCGGTTCGGCTGCCTCCGCCACCGAACGGCCGAGGCCCTTGCACGACCCCGACCCGTACAGCACGCCGCCGTACGGCCGTCCCGGCCCCTGGGCGCCTGCTCCGCCCGTCCAGCACCCGGCGAACCGCACCGCCGCGGTTCCGGCGCCCGCGGGGCCGCCGCCTGCCGCGCCCCCCGCGGCCACCGTCCTTCCTCTGGAGGCGCCGCCCGCCGGGCCGTCGCCTGCC
>NZ_JBSFIK010000026.1:83536-125776 GCF_053597535.1 Streptomyces sp. NPDC001348
GCCGCGCCCCCCGCGGCCACCGTCCTTCCTCCGGAGGTGCCGCCCGCCGGGCCGTCGCCTGCCGCGCCCCCCGCGGCCACCGTCCTTCCTCCGGAGGTGCCGCCCGCCGGGCCGTCGCCTGCCGCGCCCCCCGCGGCCACCGTCCTTCCTCCGGAGGCGCCGCCCGCCGACCCCTGGCACCGCTACGACCCCTGGGCCGCCCCGTCCCCGGCCCACGCCCCGTTCCAGCAGACCGGTGCCGCCGTGCCCACGGCGCGGCAGCGACGCGGGCGGACCGGGCGGCTGCTCGCGGGCGGGGCGGTGCTGCTCGCCCTCGTGTCCGGCGGTGTCGGCGGTGTCGTGGGCGCGTCCCTGGAGCGCGAGGGTGGTCCGGGGACCGTACGGCTGCCGCAGGCCGGCAAGGAGCCCTCCGGACGGCCCGCGGACAGCGTGGCGGGGATCGCCGCCCGCGCCCTGCCCAGCGTCGTCACGCTGCATGTGAAGGGCGGCGACGAGCAGGACACCGGCACCGGCTTCGTCCTCGACACCCGGGGCCACATCCTCACCAACAACCACGTGGTCCAGGCCGCCGCGGCCGACGGCGAGATCACGGTGGCGTTCAGCAGCGGCGACACCGCCAAGGCCCGGATCGTCGGCCGGGACACCGGCTACGACCTGGCCGTCGTCCAGGTCAGCGGCGTACGCGGACTGCGGCCGCTGCCGCTCGGCAACTCCGACAACGTCCAGGTGGGGGATCCCGTCGTCGCCATCGGCGCGCCCTTCGACCTCGCGAACACCGTCACCTCGGGCATCATCAGCGCCAAGGAGCGGCCCATCACGGCGGGCGGCGAGAGCGGGGACGGCAGCGACGTGTCGTACGTCGACGCGTTGCAGACCGACGCCCCGATCAACCCGGGCAACTCCGGCGGGCCCCTGCTCGACTCCCTGGCCCGTGTCGTCGGCATCAACTCGGCCATCCGCTCCGCCGACAGCGGTTCGGACTCCGGGAGCGGCCAGGCCGGCTCCATAGGCCTCGGTTTCGCCATCCCCGTCAACCAGGCCAGGCGCGTCGCGGAGGAACTGATCAACACGGGGAAGGCGACCCACCCGGTGATCGGCGTGACCCTCGACATGGAGTACTCCGGCGACGGCGCCCGCATCGGTGCCAAGGGCGGGGACGGCGGTCCCCCGGTCACCGTGGGCGGCCCCGGCTACCGGGCCGGCCTCAAAGCGGGGGACGTCATCACGGAGGTCGACGGCACGGCCGTCCACTCCGGGGAGGAGCTGATCGTCAGGACTCGCGCCCACCGTCCCGGCGACCGCCTTCGCCTCACCGTCCGGCGCGGCGGCCGTACGCGGGAGGTCCCGCTCGTCCTGGGGTCGTCCGGCGGCGACTGACGGAAAGTTCACGGCCCGGACCGCACCCGGGGCCCGACAAGGCAAACAACCGGGAAAACCGGCCGTCCGCACCCGGTCGGAGTCCCGGGGACAGTACCCGTCCCACGGCATCGCCGGGTACCGTGGGTCCGGCCCGGACCACGGAAGACCCGCACCGCAGACCGCTGAGGGCCGAGGACCGAGGACATCGCGAGGAGCTTCAGGTGTTCAATGACATAGGACCACTCGAGCTGGTGACGATCGTCGTGCTCGCCGTGCTCGTCTTCGGTCCGGACAAGCTCCCGAAGGTCATCCAGGACATCACGCGTACGATCCGGAAGATCCGCGAGTTCTCCGAGAGCGCCAAGCAGGACATCCGGCAGGAGCTGGGCCCCGAGTTCAAGGACTTCGACTTCGAGGACCTCAACCCCAAGACGTTCATCCGCAAGCAGCTGGACAGCGACGAGCTGGGGCTGAAGGAGATCCGCAACGGCTTCGACCTGAAGAAGGAGATGGCCGAGGTCACGGACGCGGTGAACGGCCGCGAGACCGAGGCCTCCTCCTCGTCCGGTGCCGGCGCCTCCGGTTCCTCCGGCGGCCGTGTCGACATGACCAAGAAGCCCGAGGACCCGGGCAAGGACGACCGTCCGCTCTTCGACGCGGACGCCACCTGAGCATCGCGCCCCCGCGCTGAACCGGCCGCCCGTGCGGACGCACGCGCCGGGCGGCTTCGCTGCCGCTCTCAGCGGTGTGGATATGCTGCCGAGTTGTTGTGCGGGCCGGGCGAGTACGCCCGAACGGGGGCGGGCCGTCCCGGCCCGACGAGAGCTAGGAGGCGTCCGGGCAGATGGAGACGACAAGTCGGTCAGTCGCGCAGGCGTCGGCCGCGGAGGGCGGACAGCAGGCCCCCTCCGCCCGGCACACGGTCGACGGCTACCTGCTGGCGCCCTTCCCGTGGTACGGCCTCGACGAGGCGTTCACCGGGCCGCGCCAGCTGATGCAGGTCGGTACGGCGGCCGACGGCGCCGTCACACACGGGTCGATAGGGCACGGCGACGAACCCTCCGTACGCAACGAGCACGTCGCCGCCTCCGCGGACGAGCCGAGGGAGAAGTTCGCGGTCGTGATCACCGTGGCCGCGAACCCGCCCCGCAGGAGCGCCGACGGCACGGGGCTGCTGGAAGCGACGTCGGTCTCCTCCGCGGCCTGGCTGGCCGGCGTGGGCCTGCTGTCCTGCACCTGGCCCGGCCACCTGGACCACAGCCTGCGCGACGACTGGCTCGAGCAGCAGACGGAGACGGCGTGGGCCCTGGCGGACGACCTGGACGGCCCCGAGTGGTCGACGCTGTCCCTGCCCGTGGACGGCGTGCCGGCGCAGTTCCACTACCGTGAGTCCGAGTTCGGCTGGGTGCTCGCCGGAACGACGCAGCAGGGGGTGCACCTCGGGGCGTACGGCAGGGGCATGAGCGCGTACGGCTTGGGCTTCGCCGTGATCAAGGATGTTTCCGCGTACGCGTGACAAAGGGGCGCCGGTGGGTTTCGGCGCCCCTTCGACGTAGGGCCTGGTGCCGTCGGGTGCGGCTGCTGGTTTTCGGTGGCCGGTCGCGCCCACGCGGCGGAGCCGCATGTCGGACGCGGACCCCGCGCCCCTTGGCTGGCTGCCGTCAGCGGCGTTTCAGGAACCTCAGAACTTGTTCTTCGGGGTGATCCCCAGCGACAGCCCCGACAGGCCCCGCTGCCGGCCGCCCAGCTTGCCCGCGATGGCCCGCAGCGCGGAGCCCGCCGGGGAGTCCGGGTCGGTGAGGACCACCGGCTTGCCCTCGTCGCCACCTTCGCGGAGGCGGACGTCGATGGGGATGTTGCCGAGGACCGGCACCGTGGTGCCCGTCGTCCGGGTGAGGCCGTCCGCGACCAGCTGGCCGCCGCCCGTGCCGAAGACGTCGACCATCTCCCCGCAGTGCGGGCAGGGCAGGCCGGACATGTTCTCGACGACGCCGACGATCTTCTGATGGGTCTGGACGGCGATGGAACCCGCCCGCTCGGCCACCTCGGCCGCCGCCTGCTGCGGGGTCGTCACGACCAGGATCTCGGCGTTCGGGATCAGCTGGGCCACGGAGATGGCGATGTCGCCGGTGCCGGGCGGCAGGTCCAGGAGCAGGACGTCGAGGTCGCCCCAGTAGACGTCCGCGAGGAACTGCTGCAGGGCGCGGTGGAGCATCGGGCCGCGCCAGACGACCGGGGCGTTGCCCGGGGTGAACATGCCGATGGAGATGACCTTCACGCCGTTCGCGGACGGCGGCATGATCATGTTCTCGACCTGGGTCGGGCGGCCGTCGGCGCCCAGCATGCGCGGCACCGAGTGGCCGTAGATGTCGGCGTCGACGACACCCACCTTGAGACCGTCGGCCGCCATCGCCGCCGCCAGGTTCACCGTCACCGAGGACTTGCCGACGCCGCCCTTGCCGGAGGCGACCGCGTACACCCGGGTCAGGTTGCCGGGCTTGGCGAAGGGGACCTCGCGCTCGGTCTGGCCGCCGCGCAGGGCGTTCGCCAGTTCCTTGCGCTGCTCGTCGCTCATCACGTCGAGCGTGACGTCGACACGGGTGACGCCCTCGACCCGGGAGACCGCCTCGGTGACCCGCTGCGTGATCGTCTCGCGCATCGGGCAGCCGGAGACCGTCAGGTACACGGTGACCGCGACCGCCCCGTCCGCGCCGATCTCCACCGATTTGACCATCCCCAGTTCGGTGATGGGGCGGTTGATCTCGGGGTCGTTCACCGTCGCCAGTGCCTCGCGCACCGCGTCTTCCGTAGCCATACGACGATGGTACGGCGCCCCGAGGGGCCTCCGGGTAGCCCGTCAGCGGTCGTCTGCGTCACGTCCCGGCGACCGTTCCGTCCGCTCTGCCGGAACTGCCGGAACCACCGGAATCGTCACGTGCCCGTCATGGTGCCGCCGCTCCTCCAGCTCCTTGAGCAGGTCCTGGAGCTCGGAGCGGATCCAGTCGCGGGTGGCCACCTCGCCCAGGCCCATCCGCAGCGAGGCGATCTCGCGGGTCAGGTACTCGGTGTCGGCGATGGACCGCTCGTTCTGCTTGCGGTCCTGTTCGAGGTTGACCCGGTCCCGGTCGTCCTGCCGGTTCTGCGCGAGCAGGATCAGCGGCGCCGCGTACGAGGCCTGCAGCGACAGCATCAGGGTCAGGAAGATGAACGGGTAGTTGTCGAAGCGCAGGGCGGCCGGCGCGGACACGTTCCACACCACCCACAGGATGATGACGACCGTCATCCAGACGATGAAGCGGCCCGTGCCCAGGAACCGGGCGATCTTCTCCGACAGCCGTCCGAAGGCCTCCGGGTCCCATTCGGGCAGGAACCGGTGCCGGGGCGCGCGCGGCTGGTCGAGGCGGGGCGTACGCGGCCGGGTGGCGGCCGTCGCCCCCGCCGGGGTGCGGTCGCGGGCGCCGCTCTCACGCTCAGGAGCCATGGACACCAGCCCCCTCGTCCGCCACCGTGCCTTCCGTGTCCTCCGCGTCGAGGTGGAACTCCGTCTCCCGCCAGTCCTCGGGCAGCATGTGGTCCAGTACGTCGTCCACGGTGACCGCCCCCAGCAGCGCCCCGGACTCGTCGACCACGGGCGCCGCGACCATGTCGTACGTGGCGAAGAACCCGGCGACGACCGGCAGCGCGGCGTCCGGGTCGAGCGGTTGCAGGTCGTCGTCGACGAGCGAGCTGACCAGCGTGTACGGGGGATCGCGCAACAGGCGCTGGAAGTGGACCGTCCCCAGGTACTTGCCGGTCGGCGTCTCGTCGGGCGGGCGGCAGACGTAGACCTGGGCGGCGAGCGCGGGGGACAGGTCGGGGTTGCGGACCCGGGCGAGGGCGTCGGCGACGGTGGCGTCCGGCCGCAGCACGATCGGCTCGGTGGTCATCAGACCGCCCGCGGTGTGCTCCTCGTACGACATCAGACGCCGCATGTCGGCCGCGTCCCCGGGCTGCATCAGGCTGAGCAGCCGCTCCTTGTCCTCCTCGGGCAGCTCGGCGAGCAGGTCGGCGGCGTCGTCGGGGTCCATGGCCTCCAGGACGTCCGCGGCGCGCTCCTCCTTCAGCTTGCCGAGGATCTCGATCTGGTCGTCCTCCGGGAGTTCCTCGAGGACGTCGGCGAGCCGGTCGTCGTCGAGGGCGGCGGCCACCTCGGCACGCCGCTTGGCGGAGAGGTGGTGCAGCACGTTGGCCAGGTCGGCGGGGCGCAGCTGCTCGAAGGTGGCGAGCAGGCTCTCGGCGCCCTGCCCGTGCTCCTCCAGCGAGAACCCGGTCACGGCGGACCACTCGACGGTCAGGGTCTCCCCCTTGGCCCGGCGGAAGGCACTGCCCTTCCTGCCCCGGCGCACGAAGACACGGTCGATCTCCCAGTCCCGGCGGGCCGGGAGCTGCTGCACCGACAGGTCCAGGACGGTCACCTCCTCGCCGGCCTGGACGAGGGTGACGCGGCGGTCGAGCAGTTCCCCGAAGACCAGGCGCTCGGTGGGCCGCTGTTCGAAGCGGCGCACGTTGAGCACCCCGGTGGTGATGACCTGTCCGGACTCGATGCCGGTGACCCGGGTCATGGGCAGGAAGATACGGCGCCGGGTGGCCAGTTCGACGACCAGGCCGAGCAGCCTCGGGGGGCGTCTTCCGACGCGCAGCATGACGACCAGGTCGCGGACGCGGCCCACCTGGTCGCCGGTCGGGTCGAAGACGGGGACACCGGCGAGGTGCGAGACGAAGATCCGGGGGGCGCCGGCTGCCATGGTTGTGCTTCCTTCTCGTACGGCCTGCTTGGGGCTGTAGCGCTCAGGGCGCTCCTTTCCCGAATTGCCCGCTCGGGTGGGCTTCAGGCTAGCCCGTCCCGATGGCGGGTGCTCTGGCGAGCCGTCCGGACGGACCGGCTCCGCCCGCGGTCCGGCGCCCCGGTACGCTGCCGTACGCCGCTCAGGACCCGTCAGAAAGGCAGCCCCACCTGTGACTGCGATTCCCCACGGCCGAACCCGCCGGGCCGCGCTGCTGAGCGCGACGTGCGCACTGGTCGTGACAGGGGCGGCGCTCGCGGGGTGCAGCAGCGAGGATCCGGACGCGGGCACCAACGGGGTGGGCAAGCTGGCCCCGGACCGGATCCAGTCCCAAGCGCTGACGGCGGCCAGGGCCGCGGGAACGGTGCGGCTGTCGGGGACCGTGGTCACCAGCGGGCGCACGTACACGCTCGACATGCGGCTGAAGGACGACGGCGGCACCGGGTCGGTCACGTCGAAGGGGGCGGCCTTCCGGTTGCTGCGGGTCGGCGAGCAGCTGTACCTGAAGGCGAACGCGGACTTCTGGGACCACGCCGACGGCAGCGACGGCAACGCGGGGGCCGTGGGCAAGCTCGACGGCAAGTACGTCAGGGTGCCGACGCGCGACCCCGCGTACAAGAAGTTCAGCGGCTTCACGGACAAGGACCTCCTCCTCGAGGGACTGCTGGCGCTGCACGGCACGCTGGTCAAGGACGGCCACTACGAGCAGTCCGGCGTCCGTACCGTCCGCATCACCGGCGACAAGGGCTCCGGCGGCACGCTGGACGTCTCCCTGGAGGGCAAGCCGTATCCGCTCCGCCTGGTCCGCGGCGGTGGAGCGGGGACGCTCCGCTTCTCGGACTGGGGCAAGGACTTCTCGGTCGCGAAACCGGCCAAGGGGGAGACGGTGGACTACGGCAGGCAGCTGCCGACGTCGTAGGGGTGCGGGGGCCTGCCGGCGGGCTGCCGGGCGGGTGGCAGTGGGTTCGGCCCCGCCGGGCACCGCCGTCGGGCTGATCGCCGGCGCGGCGGACTTGCCCGGGCCGGGGGCCACGAGGGCTGAGCCCGTCCGACCGCCGGTCGGAAACCTCCGCAGGCCAGGTCTGTCCGACCGGCGGCCCGGAAACTCCCGCAGGCCAGGTCTGTCCGACCGGCGGCCCGGAAACTCCCGCAGGCCAGGTCTGTCCGACCGGCGGCCGGGAACCTCCGCCGGCCAGGTCCGTCCGACCGCCGGTCGGAAACTCCCGCCGCGACGGCGCTCAGCCACCACGGTGGTCGCCGGCGGTGCCGAACCGCGCTCGGCCCCCTACTTCCCCTTGCGCCGCCGCGCGAGCAGCCGCGGCAGCCCCGCCGGGATCGGCCGACGCGTCGTCGCGGGCGTGGGCACCGGTGGCTCGGCCAGGCTGCCGGACGGCAACGGCAGGGACGCCCCACCCGGCACCAGGCGGAGCACCCGGCACTCGCTGAGCCAGCGCCGCGTCATCGCCTCGCCGTCCGGCGCGTTCAGCCGCTTGCCCTTGAGCTCGGCGACCGCCGCCTCCCACGCCTCGGAGCCGGGCGCGAGCTCGGACACGGTGGCCGTCCAGGTGACCAGCCGGCCGCCCTTGTCCTTGCTGCGCACGGTGACCTCGGCCGAGCCGCCGTCGGTCAGACCGGGCAGCGGCTGCTCCCCGGGCCCGTCGCCGACCAGGCACACCGCACCCTCGTGCCACACGTGCCACAGCGCACGCGCGGCGGGGGCGCCGGCGCCCTTGACCCAGACGAGGCCGGACTTCTTGGTGGCCTCCTCGACGAGGGCCCGGTCGAGCAGCTCCGCACTTGTCATGCGCCCAGCCTATCCAGGCCGTTCCTACAGCCAGCCGTTGCGCTTAAGGGTGCGGTGGATGCCGAGGCAGATGACCACCGTGATGCCCATGATCACCGGGTAGCCGTACTTCCAGTGCAGCTCGGGCATGTACTTGAAGTTCATGCCGTACACCCCGCACACCATCGTCGGTACGGCGATGATCGCGGCCCAGGCCGTGATCTTCCGCATGTCCTCGTTCTGCGCGACGGACGCCTGCGCGAGGTTGGCCTGCAGGATGGAGTTCAGCAGTTCGTCGAAGCCCAGCACCTGCTCCTGGACGCGGGCGAGGTGGTCGGCGACGTCCCGGAAGTACTTCTGGATGTCGGGGTCGATCAGTCGCATCGGCCGCTCGCTCAGCAGCTGCAGGGGCCGCAGCAGCGGCGACACCGCGCGCTTGAACTCCAGTACCTCGCGCTTGAGCTGGTAGATCCGGGCCGAGTCCACACCTCGCGACACCCCGCCCTTGCGGCCGGGCGAGAAGACCTCGGTCTCCACCTCGTCGATGTCGTCCTGCACGGCGTCGGCCACCGCGATGTACCCGTCGACGACGTGGTCGGCGATGGCGTGCAGCACCGCCGAGGGGCCCTTGGCGAGCAGTTCGGGGTCGTCCTGCAGCCGGTGCCGCAGGGCCCGCAGCGAGCCCTGACCGCCGTGCCGGACGGTGATGAAGAAGTCCCGGCCGGTGAAGCACATGACCTCGCCGGTCTCCACGACCTCGCTGTCACCGGTGAGCCGGTCGTGCTCGACGTAGTGGATGGTCTTGAAGACGGTGAAGAGCGAGTCGTCGTAGCGCTCCAGCTTCGGCCGCTGGTGCGCCTGCACGGCGTCCTCGACGGCCAGCGGGTGCAGCCCGAACTCCGCTGCGATACCGGCGAATTCGGCCTCGGTCGGCTCGTGCAGCCCGATCCACACGAAGCCCCCGTCGCGCCGCACCTGGCGCATCGCCTCCTGCGGGGTGGGCGACTTGCCGAAGTCCACCCGCGAACCGTCGCGGTAGACGGCGCAGTCGACGACGGCCGACGGCGTGGCGGGGTCACGGGTGGTGTCGTACACGCCGGCGTCCTTGCGCAGCGAGACGCGGGAGGGGCGGACGACGGCACGCAGGTCGCGGATCATCGACATGGGCAGGCTCCTTCGCGGGCGAGCAACGAAAGACCGCCGGCGGCGGATGGAACTACCCGGAATGAGGACGTTTTCACTGCGGATGTTTGGCACGTCCACAAAGCGGGGAGCACCGCACCGTCGCGGTGGCGACTTCGCTACTGATGCAGAACTGATGGAGATCAGGCAGATCAGGCAAAGCGAATGAAGTGCTCTTCCGAACGACGGCCGAACGACGACAGAACGACGACGCGAACGTGAGGGCGGCAGCCAGCCAGGAACAGAATCAACAGCCGGAAGAGCGAGTGGTACTGCACGGTCGACTTCGATCCATGACAGCCCCACCTCCTCCGGCCGGTCCCTCGTAAGGGAGTCTCGTCGGCGTCGGGACCCGATAGCCACGCTTCTGCGTGCTGCCCCGAACCACCGGCTCAGAGTATCAGTCGCCCGAAGTGTCAAGGCGCCGCTTTGCCCGCTGCTGACGAGTTCTATGCTCACCGCATGGTTGATGTTCTTCCTCTGGTGGAGGCACGGTTGAGCACCGCGCTGGGTGAACCGGACGCGCGCGCCGCGGTCACCTTCCTCGGCACGGACCGCATCGAGGTGCTCCGCTTCCAGGAGGGTGACGTCGTCCGCTACGCCACGCTGGGCATGTCCGCGCACCCCATGACGGACCCCACGGCGATGCTCGCCGACCCCGTGAAGGGCCCCCGCGCCGAGCTGGTCCTGTCCGTCCGCGCAGGCCTGGCGGAAACCGGCAAGGTGCTCCGCCCGCTGGCCGTACTCGCCGCGTCCCCGCAGGTGGAGGGCGTGGTGGTGGCCCCTGGTGCCTCCCTGGACGTGGGCGAGCCGCTGTGGCCCGGCGCTCCGTTCACCTCGGTGCTGGTCGGCGAGCCGGGCGGTCTGGTCGAGGACCTGCGACTCGACGAGCCCATGGACCCGGTGCGGTTCCTGCCGCTGCTGCCGATGACCCCGAACGAGGCCGCCTGGAAGCGGGTGCACGGTGCCCAGGCCCTCCAGGAGCGCTGGCTGACGAACGGGACGGACCTGAGGGATCCTTCCCGCAGGTCCGTCCCGCTGGAGTGAGCAAGCTCACCAAGCTCCTTCGGTGGACGGTCAGTTGGCGAAGACCGTGACGCCGTCCTCGGTGGCGTGCCGGGGCTGCAGCTCCTCCGTTTCGTGAGTGAGGGCGCCACGCCGTACGAGGACGACCAGTGCGGCCAGCACCGCGGTGACCGCCGCGGCCACGAACGGGATGTGGATGTCGGTCCACTCCTCGATCTTCGGCGCGAAGTAGGGCGCCGCCGCGGCCGCGAACCACCGTACGAAGTTGTAGCCGGCGCTCGCCACCGGGCGCGGCGCGTCCGACACGCCGAGGGCCAGCTCGGTGTACACCGTGTTGTTCAGGCCGATGAAGGCGCCGGACAGGATCGTGCAGACGACGGCGGCGGTGTGGCCGCCGTAGCCGAGGACGAGCACGTCCGCCGCGAGCAGCACCAGCGAGCCGCCCAGCACCTTCAGGGAGCCGAACCGTTCCTGCAGGCGCGGTGCCACGAGCACCGAGAAGACGGCGAGCAGCACGCCCCAGGCGAAGAACACCGCGCCCGAGCGGTACGGGGTCATGTTCAGCACGAACGGCGTGAAGGCCAGCACGGTGAAGAACGTGTAGTTGTAGAAGAAGGCCGAGGCCGCGGCCGTGGCCAGGCCGCCGTGGCCGAGTGCCTTGAGCGGATCGAGGAGCGAGGTCTTCCGGGCGGGCTTCGGCTGTTCCTTCAGGAACGCCGTGATGCACAGGAAGCCGATCGCCATCAGCGCGGCCGTGCCGAAGAAGGGGTAGCGCCAGCTGGCGTTGCCGAGGGCCGCGCCCAGCAGCGGACCGCAGGCCATGCCGAGGCCGAGGGCGGACTCGTACAGCAGGATCGCCGCGGCGCTGCCCCCGGCCGCCGCTCCGACGATGACCGCGAGGGCCGTCGACACGAACAGGGCGTTGCCCAGTCCCCAGCCGGCCCGGAAGCCGACGAGCTCGGCGACCGAGCCCGAGGTGCCGGCGAGGGCGGCGAAGACCACCACGAAGGCCAGGCCGAGCAGCAGGGTCCTACGGCCGCCGATGCGGCTGGAGACGAAGCCGGTGAGCAGCATCGCCACGGCGGTGATCAGGAAGTACGAGGTGAAGAGCAGGGAGACCTGGCCGGCGGTGGCGTTCAGGCCCTGGGCGATGGACGGCAGGATCGGGTCGACCAGGCCGATTCCCATGAAGGCGACGACGGACGCGCCGGCCGTCGCCCAGACCGCCTTGGGTTGCCGCAGGAGCCCGCCGGCTCCCGCATCGAGGGTGTCCATGCCTCTCTCCCATCAGATAGTTGGTATTTACACATACTAGATTAGGGTGGCTAATTAATGCAAGATGCACCTAACTCTTCCCGGTCAGGCGATTCGCGGCGGACGGGTGATCGTCCTTGACGTGAGGCAACAGGGGTAGGACCGTGGAGCCTCATGAGGGGCGAACCCAGTTGCCCGAAGTGCGGTGGCCGGGTCAGGGCTCCCGGTCTCTTCGCCGACGCCTGGCAGTGCGATGTGCACGGGTCGGTGCATCCCCTGCAGCCCGTGATCCCGCCCAGCGTCGAGGCCCTCGGTGTGGTCGTGCGCCGCACGCAGGTGCCGGTGTGGATGCCGTGGCCACTGCCGGTCGGCTGGCTGTTCACGGGGGTGCGGTACGCGGGCGACGACCGCAGTGGCGGCCGGGCCACCGCGGTGGCCTGCTCCGGACCCGGCCCCCTCGGTGGCGTCGGTGAGCTCATCCTGGTCGCCGAGGAACTCGGCGTCGGCCTCGGCGCACGCTACGCGGGCATCGACGCCCCCGACCCGGGGCCGTACATGAACGTCGAGAAACCACCCCAGGCCAAGGTCCTCGCCGCCGGCCGCCCGACCCCCCTCTGGCACGTCTACCGCACCCCCGACGACCGCGCCGTCTTCGCGGGCGAGGCGCTCGGGCTGTGGCTGTGGGCGGTGGTGTGGCCGGAGACGACCGGACTGCTGATGTACGACGAGCTGGTGCTGACCGATCTGCGGGACGCCGGGGCGGAGCTGGACCTGGTGCCGTGCGGGGCGCTGTCCCCGCGGCTGCTGGAACCCTGAGAGCTGACTGTAGGGGGCGCAGCGGGGCTGCGGGTGTGACAGGGCACCCCTTACCGGCCGCTATCCTTAGGTGTCCCCTTCCGAACCGTCCCTGCCTGGAGTCCGCGTCGTGCGCATCGATCTGCACTGCCACTCCACGGCCTCCGACGGTACGGACACCCCGGCCGAACTGGTGGGGAACGCCGCCGCGGCCGGCCTGGACGTCGTCGCGCTGACCGACCACGACACCACCCGCGGCCACGCCGAGGCGATCGCCGCACTGCCTGCCGGCCTCACCCTGGTCACCGGCGCCGAGCTGTCCTGCCGGGTCGACGGCGTCTCCATGCACATGCTGGCCTACCTCTTCGACCCCGAGGAGCCCGCCCTGCTCGCCGAGCGCGAGCTGGTCCGGGACGACCGGGTGCCCCGGGCCAAGGGCATGGTCGCCAAGCTGAACGAGCTGGGCGTGCCGGTCACCTGGGAGCAGGTGGAGCGCATCGCCGGGAACGGCTCGGTCGGCCGCCCGCACGTCGCCTCCGCGCTCGTCGAGCTGGGTGTCGTGCCCACGGTGAGCGACGCGTTCACCGACCAGTGGCTGGCCGACGGCGGCCGGGCGTTCGTGGAGAAGCACGAGACCGACCCCTTCGAGGCGATCCGCCTGGTCAAGGGCGCGGGCGGAGTCTGCGTCTTCGCCCACCCGGCCGCCGCCAAGCGGGGCCGCACGGTGCCCGAGACCCGGATCGCCGACATGGCCGCGGCCGGCCTGGACGGCATCGAGGTCGACCACATGGACCACGACGCCGACGCCCGGGCGCGGCTGCGCGGGCTGGCGAAGGAACTGGGGCTGCTGGTCACGGGGTCGTCGGACTACCACGGCAGCCGCAAGACGGTGGCGCTGGGCGAGTACACGACGGACCCCGAGGTGTACGGGGAGATCACACGGCGTGCCACGGGGGCGTTCCCGGTGCCGGGCACCGGCGGAGCCTGAGCTCGCCCCACCCCCTCACGTTCGTCTCCCTTCCCCCCTTCCTCCCCACCCCTTTCCTCCTTCTTCCAGCAAGGCCTGTTCCTCACCCATGTTCGACGTCGCCGTCTTCGGCTCCCTGTTCCTGACCCTTTTCGTCATCATGGATCCCCCTGGGATCACCCCGATCTTCCTGGCCCTGACCGCCGGACGCCCCGCCAAGGTGCAGAAGCGGATGGCCTTCCAGGCGGTCTGTGTGGCCGGCGGAGTCATCGCCGTGTTCGGTGTCCTCGGCCACCAGATCCTGAACTACCTGCACGTCTCCGTCCCCGCGCTGATGATCGCCGGCGGGCTGCTGCTCCTGCTGATCGCGCTGGACCTGCTCACCGGCAAGACGGACGAGCCGAAGCAGACCAAGGACGTCAACGTCGCCCTCGTTCCGCTGGGCATGCCGCTGCTGGCGGGTCCCGGGGCCATCGTGTCCGTGATCCTGGCCGTGCAGAAGGCCGGCGGTGTCGCCGCCCAGGTGTCCGTGTGGTCCGCGATCCTCGCGATCCACGTCGTGCTGTGGCTGGTGATGCGCTACTCGCTGCTGATCATCCGGGTCATCAAGGACGGCGGTGTGGTCCTGGTGACGCGGCTCGCGGGCATGATGCTGTCCGCGATCGCGGTGCAGCAGATCATCAACGGTGTCACGCAGGTGATCAGGGGCGCCTGAGCCTCGCATGAGGCCGCCGATGCGCAGAGCCCCCGTACGGCAACGCTGCCGTACGGGGGCTCCGAAGCTTCTGCGGTGATCCGCGTCTGTTATGAGGCCGGGGTCTCGGCCGGTCGGATCCACAGTCGCTGCCCGATGGCGGCGGCCTGCTGCACGATCCGGTTGACGGAGGCGGCGTCCACGACGGTGCTGTCCACGGTGGTGCCGTCGACCTCGTCGAGTCGCATGATCTCGAAGCGCATGGCTTCTCCCTTCGTCTGGTCATCCTCCTGCGGAGAACTACTGGTGTCGTCGTGACATACGTATTCAACGGGCTGTGTGTTACAAACATTCCCTACGCTAAAGAAATTTTTCGAACGTCTAACTACTGACGGGTAGGGGTCGGGTTCACGAGACTGACCGGGACCGGTTGTGTTCGCAGCGTGACCGCCGGGACAATGGAGTCGATGAACGACGACCTCGCGGCCCTGCAAGCCTGCATCGACCGCACGAACGAACTGCTCCAGCGCATGCTGGTCGAAGTGGCGAAAACGCCCTCGACCCATGCGATCTTCGTCGACGCGGGCTACCTCTACGCGGCCGCCGGCCGGCTGGTGGCCGGAACCGAGGACCGTCGCGCCTTCGACCTCGACGCCGAGGGCCTGATCGACGCGCTGATCGACCGCGCCCGCAGCGTCTTCGCGGACAGCAGGCTGCTGCGCGTCTACTGGTACGACGGCGCCCGGCGCCGCATCCACACCGCCGAGCAGCAGTCCATCGCCGAACTGCCCGACGTCAAGGTGCGCCTGGGCAACCTCAACGCCAACAACCAGCAGAAGGGCGTCGACTCGCTCATCCGCTCCGACCTGGAGTCCCTCGCCCGGCACCGGGCGATCAGCGACGCGGTCCTCCTCGGCGGCGACGAGGACCTGGTGTCGGCCGTGGAGGCGGCGCAGGGGTACGG
The DNA here is from genome assembly GCF_053597535.1 of Streptomyces sp. NPDC001348. NCBI lineage: Bacteria > Bacillati > Actinomycetota > Actinomycetes > Kitasatosporales > Streptomycetaceae > Streptomyces > Streptomyces sp. NPDC001348. The sequence continues at coordinate 98,384 of NZ_JBSFIK010000026.1, forward strand.
CGCCCGCGTCCACCTCTGGGGCATCGAGGCCCCGGAGGGCCGCAACCAGGCCGAGCCGCTGCTCTGGGAGGTCGACAGCCAGCGCACCTTCGACCTCGAGTTCTTCAAGCCGTACGTCTCCCGGCGCACGGCGCTCGCCCACGACACGTCGGCCGCGGCCCGGCCCACCCGCGACGCCGTCCGCTTCGCCGGCGCCCAGATCGCGGCGAAGTGGCTCGCCGCCCGGGGCCGGGACGCCCTGGTCGAGCTGCTGCCCGGCCATCCCTACCTGCCCGGCTCCGTGGACCAGGACCTCCTCGTCGAGGCCGAGGGCATCCTCCAGTACTCCCTGCGCGGCCAGGCCGACCTGCGCCGCGCCCTGCGGGACGGCTTCTGGGAGCACCTGCGGACGCAGTACTAGGCGGAGGAGCCGGACCCGTCCCAGAAGTCGGCGATCGCCCGGGCCGTCGCGAGCGGCCGGTCGGTGTTGGGGGAGTGTTCCGCGCCCTCGATGACCGTGCGGCGGGCGCCGAGCCGTACGGCCATCTCGTCCAGGAGGGGCACCGGCCAGGTGTCGTCGACCGCACCGGACAGCACATGGCAGGGCAGGGGCACGGCGGCCAGTTCGGCGACCCGGTCGGGCTCGGTGCACAGCTGGCGGCCGGTGGCGATGAGCTGCGCGGGCTTGTTGCCCAGCCAGCGCCGCCGCAGGTCCGCCCGGTCGTCGAGACCGCCGTCGAGCGCCCCGGCCTCGGCCTCCTCCGGCAGCTCCATGGCCTGGAGGGCGTCCCACACCTGCGCCATCGTCATCACGGCGAGCGCGTCCCGGAGCAGCTTCACGCGTTGCTGCTGGCTGACGGAGATGTGCGCCGGCCCCGACGCCATCAGGGTGAGCGAACGGAAGGGGGAGTGGTCGACGAGGACGGCCGCGCGGGAGATCTGCCCGCCCAGGGAGTGCCCCAGCAGGTGCACCGGCGTACCGAGCGCCTCGCTCTGCGCCAGCACGTCCCGCGCCAACTCCTCCTGGGCGTAGGCGGACTCCTCGTGTTCCGGCCCGTCGGACTCGAACTGGCCGCGGCCGTCGACGGCGACGGTCCGGTAGCCGCGCTCCGCGAGCGGCACCTGCAGCTGGTTGAAGTCCTCCTTGCTGCCGGTGAACCCGGGAACCAGCAGGGCGGCCCCCCTCGGCTCGACACCGGCGACCACGGGCATGTCGACGACGGCGAACTCACCGCGGGCGGTGCGCAGCGCGTACGCGCGGGCGCCGGGGGGCGGAGTGAAGGTGGTCGGCCGGCTCATGCGCAGAGGCTATCGGGAGCGGGAGCAAGGCGGTACGCCGACGGCCCGGCCCACACGAGGTGGGCCGGGCCGTCGGTCACTGCGTCGCTTGCCCTCCGCGGGCCGGTCAGGCTTCCGGGGCCTCCACGGCCGCCGCCGCCTTACGGGTCCGGCGGGGCTTCGGCTCCGTGGCCTCGGCCGCGTCGACCGCCGCCGCGGCCGTCTTGCGCGTACGGCGCCGCGGCTTGACCTCCGGCTCCTCGCTGGCCTGTGCCGGGATCTCGGCGACGGCCGCGGTCTTGCGGGTGCGGCGTGCGGTGGGCTTGGCCTCGGCTTCGGCTTCCGCGGGTGCCTCGGGGGTGGTCGCCGCGGTCTTGCGGGTGCGGCGAACCTTGGGCTTGGCCTCGGTGGCTTCCGCCGTGTCGGCCGCGGCCTCGGCGGGGGCTGCCGTCTTGCGGGTGCGGCGTGCGGTGGGCTTGGCCTCCGTGGCCTCGACCGTGTCGGCCGCAGCCTCGGCGGAAGCCGCCGTCTTGCGGGTGCGGCGAACCTTGGGCTTGGCCTCGGCTTCGGCTTCCGCGGGTGCCTCGGGGGTGGTCGCCGCGGTCTTGCGGGTGCGGCGAACCTTGGGCTTGGCCTCGGCGGCTTCGGCGGTGTCGGTCGCGGTTTCGGCGGGGGCTGCCGTCTTGCGGGTGCGGCGTGCGGTGGGCTTGGCCTCCGTGGCCTCGACCGTGTCGGCCGCGGCCTCGGCGGAAGCCGCCGTCTTGCGGGTGCGGCGAACCTTAGGCTTGGCCTCGGCTTCGGCTTCCGCGGGTGCCTCGGGGGTGGTCGCCGCGGTCTTGCGGGTGCGGCGAACCTTGGGCTTGGCCTCGGCGGCTTCCGCCGTGTCGACCGCGGCCTCGGCGGAAGCTGCCGTCTTGCGGGTGCGGCGTGCCGTGGGCTTGGTCTCCGGGGCTTCGGCGGTGTCGGTCGCGGTTTCGGCGGGGGCTGCCGTCTTGCGGGTGCGACGCGCGGTGGGCTTGGCCTCCGTGGCCTCGACCGTGTCGGCCGCGGCCTCGGCGGAAGCCGCCGTCTTGCGGGTCCGACGACGCGGCTTCTCCTCCGGCGTCTCCACGACCGGGGTCGCCTCGGCCTCAGCCGCGGCTGCCTCCTGGGCCGGTGCCACGGCCGGTTCCGCCGGCTTGCGGGTGCGACGGCGGCGCGGCTTCTCGGCGGCGTCGGCCGTGGCCTCGCCCTCCGCCGTCGCAACGGCGGCCTCCGCGGCCGGGGCGGCCTCGGCCACCACGGTCTCGACGGCCGGCGCGGTCTCCGCCGCAGCCCCGCCGCGCGTACGGCGGCGACGGCGCAGCGTGCGCGGCGCGGTCGTCTCCTCCGCCGGGACCGCCTCGGCGGCCGGCGACGCGGACTCGGCCGGCGCCGCGCCGGGCGCGGACTCCAGCGCGGCGCCACCGCGCGTGCGGCGGCGTCGGCGCGGCGTACGGGCCGCACGCTCGCGCTCGGCCGTGCGGGCCTGGCCGTCGCGGGAGTCACCGCGACCGCCCCGGCCACCGCGACCACGTCCACCGCGGCCGCCGGTCTCGCCCAGGTCCTCCAGCTCCTCCGCGTCCAGCCCGGCGCGCGTACGCTCCGAACGCGGCAGGGTGCCCTTGGTGCCCTCGGGGATCCCGAGGTCCGAGAACAGGTGCGGGGAGCTCGAGTACGTCTCCAGCGGGTCGTTGAAGCCGAGCTCCAGCGCCTTGTTGATCAGCTGCCAGCGGGGGATGTCGTCCCAGTCGACGAACGTGATCGCCGTACCCTTGGCGCCCGCGCGGCCCGTACGGCCGATGCGGTGCAGGTACGTCTTCTCGTCCTCGGGCGACTGGTAGTTGATGACGTGGGTGACGCCCTCGACGTCGATGCCGCGCGCGGCGACGTCGGTGCAGACGAGGACGTCCACCTTGCCGTTGCGGAAGGCGCGCAGCGCCTGCTCGCGGGCGCCCTGGCCGAGGTCGCCGTGGACCGCGCCGGAGGCGAACCCGCGGTGCTGCAGCTGTTCGGCGATGTCGGCCGCGGTGCGCTTGGTGCGGCAGAAGATCATCGCCAGTCCGCGGCCCTCGGCCTGCAGGATGCGGGCGATCATCTCCGGCTTGTCCATGGAGTGCGCGCGGTAGACGAACTGCTTGGTGTTCGCGACGGTCGCACCCGTGTCGTCCGGCGCGGTGGCGCGGATGTGGGTGGGCTGGGACATGTAGCGGCGCGCGAGGCCGATGACCGCGCCCGGCATGGTGGCCGAGAAGAGCATGGTCTGGCGCTTGGCCGGGAGCATGTTGATGATCTTCTCGACGTCGGGCAGGAAGCCCAGGTCGAGCATCTCGTCGGCCTCGTCGAGGACCAGGCTCTTGATGTGCTTCAGGTCGAGCTTGCGCTGCCCGGCCAGGTCCAGCAGCCGGCCCGGGGTGCCGACGACCACGTCGACGCCCTTCTTGAGGGCCTCCACCTGGGGCTCGTAGGCCCGGCCGCCGTAGATGGCGGTGACCCGCACGTTGCGCACCTTGCCCGCGGTCAGCAGGTCGTTGGTGACCTGAGTGCACAGCTCGCGGGTGGGGACGACGACGAGCGCCTGCGGGGCGTCGGTGAGCGCCTCGGGCCGGGCGCGCCCGGCCTCGACGTCGGCGGGGACGGTCACCCGCTCGAGGAGCGGAAGGCCGAAGCCCAGCGTCTTTCCGGTGCCGGTCTTGGCCTGGCCGATGACGTCCGTGCCCGAGAGGGCCACGGGGAGCGTCATCTCCTGGATGGGGAAGGGAGTGGTGATGCCGACGGCCTCCAGGGCCTCGGCGGTCTCGGGAAGGATTCCGAGTTCTCGAAACGTCGTAGTCAGCGTGCTGCCTCTTCTGTGTGTGCGGCGCGAGGCGAGCGCGGGGGTCGTGTCGGACCGTGCCGGGGACGTCGGCTGCCGTACGGGCGAACCGCCATGGGCAAGCCGTGGCACGGGACCTCTGCCGACGCTCTAGCGCTCGAACCGCTTGAGGGTCCCTCCGGTTGTCGTAAGCGTCGAGCTGTACGGCCGGGAGGGCTGTCGGGTCGGAGCCGATCGGGCCACCGACCGGGCATCCTCATGCGTGCGGCCTGTCGAGGTACGCCGAAACGAATCGGCGTATCCAGCAGGCGCATTACCACCATACCCCGGAATCGCGCACATGCGATGGCCGATTCCGTCACGTCATCGTGGTCACACTGGTTGACCAGGGGCTTCCTCCGGGCGATGAGCGGGTTATTGTGCGCTTCATGACGAGCTCTGACAAGCCTGACAACGCCACCGCCGAACACACCGGGGTCGCCGCCCAGGACTGGGCCAAGGCCTCCGCCGAACCGCAGTACCGCGCCGCGGTCGTGGATCTGCTCGGCGCGCTCGCCTACGGAGAGCTCGCGGCGTTCGAGCGGCTCGCGGAGGACGCCAAGCTGGCGCCCACCCTGGAGGACAAGGCTGAGCTGGCGAAGATGGCGTCGGCGGAGTTCCACCACTTCGAGCGGCTGCGGGACCGGCTCACGGAGATCGGCGCGGAGCCGACCCTGGCCATGGAGCCGTTCGTCGCGGCACTGGACGGCTTCCACAAGCAGACCGCGCCCTCGGACTGGCTGGAGGGCCTGGTCAAGGCGTACGTCGGCGACTCGATCGCCAGCGACTTCTACCGCGAGGTCGCGGCCCGTCTCGACTCCGACACCCGTGAGCTGGTTCTGGCCGTTCTCGACGACACCGGGCACGCCGGCTTCGCGGTGGAGAAGGTGCGCGCCGCGATCGACGCGGACCCACGCGTCGGCGGCCGGCTCGCCCTGTGGGCGAGGCGTCTGATGGGCGAGGCCCTGTCGCAGTCCCAGCGGGTCGTCGCCGACCGGGACGCACTGTCCACGATGCTGGTCGGCGGTGTCGCGGACGGCTTCGACCTCGCCGAGGTCGGCAAGATGTTCTCCCGCATCACCGAGGGCCACACCAAGCGGATGGCGGCGCTGGGCCTGGCCGCGTAGCGCTCCGTCGGGGGGCGGTCCCGGCCGTGCCGTGGCCGCGCCCCTGCCGGTCGCGGGCTACGCGGTCACCGATCGTCGGCGCAGGCGGCCCGTCGGCCGCAGCAGCAGCGAGAGCGAGGCAGCCGAGACGACCGCCGCACCGAGCAGGCTCGGCAGGACGGCGCCGGTGCCCAGCGCGCTGTGCGTGACGAAGTCACCGAAAAGGGCTCCGGCGACGCCCGTGCCGAACACCAGGGCGCGGGCGGGCAGCCGGTGGGCCAGTCGGTGCGCCGCGGCCCAGGCGAGCCCCAGACCGATCAGGGCGGAGCCGAGAGCTTCCAAGATCATTACGGGGTCCCTCCCACGTGGCCGGCTGCGCTTCACGGTCGTAGCCCGTCATACCCGTGACCTGCGGAATGCAATCCTCCCTGTGAGGGTCCTGTGCGGGCATCGTGGGTCCGTGCGCGGACATGATGAAGGGGCCCGGCGGCTGCTCGCCGCCGGGCCCCTTCACACTGTGCGTGGGACGTCTCCCGCGTACGGACTACAGGGGGCCGAAACCCACCTTGCGGACCGTCGGCTCGCCGAGCTCCACGTACGCGAGGCGGTCCGCCGGGACCAGGATCCTGCGACCCTTCTCGTCCTCGAGGCTCAGCAGCTGCGTCTTCCCGGCCAGCGCCTCGGCCACCACGCGCTCGACCTCCTCCGCGCTCCGACCGCTCTCCAGAACGATCTCGCGGGGCGCGTGCTGCACGCCGATCTTGACCTCCACGGCTATGTCCCTCCGACGGTCAGTGAGTGCGCGACCTTCCGCGCCGTACCAGCACACATTAGCCCGGTGAGGGGACCCGCATGCTCCGCGCGAGAACGCCAGGAGCGAACAGCGCGCGGGAACAAACGCCGTGAAGCGTGTGGTGCCCGAGGGGCATCCGGTCCTGGTGTGGTCCTAGTGGTGCTCGGTGCCGTGCAGCGGGAAGCCCGCGATGCCCCGCCAGGCCAGCGAGGTCAGCAGCTGGACCGCCTGGTCGCGCGGGACGCTGCGGTCGCTGTGCAGCCAGGAGCGCGCCACCACCTGGGCGAGGCCACCGAGGCCGGAGGCCAGCAGCATCGACTCGGGCCGCGACAGGCCGGTGTCCTCGGCGATCACGTCGCAGATCGCCTCGGCGCACTCGTTCGTCACCTTGTCGACGCGCTCGCGCACCGCGGGCTCGTTCGTCAGGTCCGACTCGAAGACCAGGCGGAAGGCGCCGCCGTCGTCCTCCACGTACGCGAAGTAGGCGTCCATCGTCGCCCGGACGCGCTGCTTGTTGTCGGTCGTCGACGCCAGCGCGTTCCGCACGGACTGGATCAGCGACTCGCAGTGCTGGTCCAGCAGGGCGAGATAGAGGTCGAGCTTGCCCGGGAAGTGCTGGTAGAGCACCGGCTTGCTGACCCCGGCGCGCTCGGCGATGTCGTCCATGGCGGCCGCGTGGTACCCCTGCGCCACGAAGACCTCCTGGGCGGCACCCAGGAGCTGGTTCCGGCGGGCACGGCGCGGCAGGCGAGTGCCCCGCGGGCGTGCCGCCTCTGTCTGCTCGATGGCTGTCACGCCGCCTCCAAAATCACGTCCACATGCGGTGTGCGCCGCGCGGCCATCGTACTTTTCGGTAACCGTGCTGTGCGCGGTGAGAGCGCAGAATTTCACGTACCGGACGCCGCCGAAAGGCGTACGAAGGGTCGCAAACGGGGCAGGTCGCCGGGGATCGGGGCGCCGACGGCCGGCCGCCGGTCAGCGGTAGTCGTCCTCGTCGAGGGAGACGACCCGCGCCTGTTCGACGAGATCCGCCTCGTTCGCGCGGTCCGGGTCCACATCGGCGAGGGGGTCGTCGTGAGCGGGGGCGATGTCCGCGTGCTGCTCGGCGGCGTCGCCCTCGGGGGCCTCGACGTCGATCTCCGTGAGGCCGTTCCCGTCCTCGCGGTCCTCGAACGTCTCGGGATCGGTGGGGTCGTAGGCCATGGTGGGCTCCCTTCCTCGAACGTCCCTGGAATCGGCAGGGGGCCACATGCGGGTGCCCTGTGTATGAGCGTAGGAGACACCCGATGCGGACGCTATGCCGTGTGCCGCCGATCGTCGTGCGGCTCACCAGTGACTGACCGGAGAGGAGCGTTCCACTCTGTGACGGCGAACACATGAACCACTACGTGATCGTCTCGTAACATTGCTGCATGTCTTCGACCGAGTTGCCGTCCGTCCCGGCCGCGAGCGTCCTTCCCAGGGTGTCGCCCGTCAGGGTCGCGGAGGGCGAGCGGCTCAGGACGGTGAGGCTGCCGGGGGTCACGCTGACGGTCCGGTCCCGGCCGCCCGCGCGCGAGGGGCTGCCGCCCGCGCTCTACGTCCACGGGCTCGGCGGTTCCTCGCAGAACTGGTCGGCGTTGATGCTCGAGCTCGACGGCGTCCTCGACGGCGAGGCGGTCGACCTCCCGGGCTTCGGGGACTCCCCGCCACCGGACGACGGCGACTACTCCGTCACCGCACACGCGCGTGCGGTGATCCGTCATCTCGACGCCGCCGGGCGCGGTCCCGTCCACCTCTTCGGTAACTCCCTGGGCGGCGCGGTCGCCACGCGCGTGGCCGCCGTCCGGCCCGATCTCGTACGGACCCTCACCCTGGTCTCGCCCGCCCTCCCCGAACTGCGTGTGCAACGGACGGCGGTGCCGACGGGGCTGCTGGGCGTGCCCGGCATCGCCGCGCTCTTCACCCGGTTCACCAAGGAGTGGACGGCCGAGCAGCGCGTCCGCGGCGTCATGGCCCTGTGCTACGGGGACCCCGGGCGGGTGTCGCCCGAGGCGTTCCGGCACGCCGTGGAGGAGCTCGAGCGGCGGCTGCGGCTGCCGTACTTCTGGGACGCCATGACACGCTCCGCGCGCGGCATCGTGAACGCCTACACGCTCGGCGGCCAGCACGGACTGTGGCGCCAGGCCGAGCGGGTCCTCGCCCCGACGCTGCTGATCTACGGCGGCCGTGACCAGCTGGTCGGCTACCGCATGGCCCAGAAGGCGGCCCGCGCCTTCCGCGACTCCCGTCTGCTGTCGCTCCCGGACGCCGGGCACGTGGCGATGATGGAGTACCCGGAGACGGTGGGCGCGGCGGTCCGGGAACTCCTCGCCGAGGTCGGGGACCTGGGACCGGCGCGGGACGCCGCCGCGGGCTCGGGCACGGACTCGGGAGCCCCGGGTGCCGCCGGTGCGGACTCCGGGGACGACGGCGCCGTCACGGGTGCGGGGGGCTGAGGGGCGAGGTGGGACGCCACAGCCGCCGCGGGAAGGCACCCAACGGTGACTCCGCGGAGACAACCGCACAGACCTCCGCCGGGAACGACCGCGGCCCCGGGCCGACGCCGGACCGGCACGAGCCGGGCACGGCCCGGCCGGCGATGCCGGGTGCCCGCCCGGACACCGCGCCCGTGCCGCTGCCCGGACAGCGCCGTGCCCCGCTGGGCGGGGGACCGGCATACGGCGGGCCGCGCGTACCCGAGGGCACACCCGAGAAGGGGGCTCCCCGACTCTCCGACGGCACGCCTGCCCGTGGTCTGCCGCGTCGCCCTGACGGCACGCCTGCCCGTGGTGTGCCGCGGATGCCGGGTGGCGGGCCCGCTCAGGGGGGTCCGCGCGCGGACAACGGCACTCCGGTGAAGGGGACTCCGCGTCCGGCCGACGGCACGCCTGCCCGTGGTGTGCCGCGTCCGGCGGACGGAGCTCCGGCCGGTGGCGCGCCCCGGGCTCCCGGCGGCCCCGCCGGCCACGACGGCCCCCAGGCCCGTGGCGGTCACCCCGAGCAGCGGGAACCCGGCGGCGGCTGGGGCGACTTCCGCAGGCGGCCCGTGCGTCCCGGCGCGCCCGGGCCCGGGACCGGCGTGCCGAGGCAAGGGGGTCCCGGTGGGCCCCGGAAGGAGTACCTGGACGCCTTCGACGAGGGCGGCGACGGCTTCGCACCCCGGCCGGGAGTCGCCAGGCAGCGCGCCGATGCGTACGGCCCCGCCGCCGAGACCGCCGGCGCGGACGGCGTCATGTCGCCGGCCGGTGAGCCCAAGCAGGCGAAGGGAACCAAGGGGCGCACGTTCGCCGGTATCGCGGCGGCCGCCGTGACCACCGTGCTCGCGGTGATCGTGGCCGGGCAGGTCGCCGACGGCCGGAACGGCTCCGCCGCACGGTCCGGGACCGCCGCCGACGGAACCCGCGGCGCCGGCGACTCCGCCTCGCGCGGGTCCTCCGGAGCCCCGGGCGTGGCGACGCTGACGTACGCGCAGAAGATGGACGAGAAGTACCCGCTGAGCGCCACCCTGAAGGGCCCGGGGAAGTTCGCCCCGGTCCCCGGTGCGGACAAGGCCCCTGGCAAGGGGCGGAAGTACACCTACCGCGTGGACGTCGAGCAGGGACTCGGTCTGGACGGCGGGCTCTTCGCCGAGGCCGTGCAGAAGACCCTCAACGACGACCGCAGTTGGGCCCACGACGGCGCCCGCACCTTCGAGCGGGTCTCCTCCGGCAAGCCCGACTTCGTGATCACGCTCGCCAGCCCGGGGACCACCGCCGAGTGGTGCGCCAAGTCGGGCCTGGACACGACCGAGGACAACGTGTCCTGCGACTCGGCCGCCACCGAACGCGTGATGATCAATGCCTACCGCTGGGCGCAGGGCTCGAAGACCTACGGCGACGAGATCCACCCCTACCGCCAGATGCTCATCAACCACGAGGTCGGCCACCGGCTCGGCTACGGCCACGTCACCTGCGACAAGGACGGTGAACTGGCCCCGGTGATGCAGCAGCAGACCAAGTTCCTGAACCACGACGGGATCCACTGCCTGCCCAACCCGTGGCCGTTTCCCAAGCGTTGACGGAGAGCGCTTACGTCACATTGACACGCGCCGAAAGTTCGTTCATATTTCTGCGCATGTGGTCCAGTCATGCCGTCGACAGCAGCGCCGCCTTCGAGCTGGCGCTCATCGGCGTGACCGCGCTCTGCGTGGCCGACATCCACTGTCGCTGACGCCGCCTCCTGGCGTTCGCGTCGCGACGTTCCCTTACCTCTCCGTGACCCGGTCACGGTTTTTTCGACGACCCGGCGCCGGGGCAGACGTCTGTTCATTTTCGTCTCACCCCTCGTCCATCTGTCTCATCATCCGAGAGGTCGTCATTCCGATGCGTCAACCGTCCATCAGAGCCCGCCGCCTGGCCGCGGCATCCGTCAGCCTGGTCGTGGCAGCGGGCGCCGCCGCGTGCGGGCCGAAGGACAACGATGCCAAGGCCTCCGGCGGTGACTCCACGCCCCACAAGGGCGGCACCCTCACGGTCCTCAACTCCCAGCCGCAGACGGACTTCGACCCCGCCCGCCTCTACACCTCCGGCGGCGGCAACGTCCCGTCCCTCGTCTTCCGTACGCTCACCACCCGCAACCGCGAGAATGGCGCGGCCGGCGCCAAGGTCGTCCCCGACCTGGCCACCGACACCGGACGCCCGAACAAGGACGCGACCGTGTGGACGTACACCCTGAAGAAGGGCCTCAAGTACGAGGACGGCACCCCCATCACCTCGGCCGACATCAAGTACGGCGTCGAGCGTTCCTTCGCCCCCGAACTCTCCGGCGGCGCGCCCTACCTGAGGGACTGGCTGGTCGGCGCGGCGGACTACCAGGGGCCGTACAAGGACAAGAAGGGCCTGTCCGCCATCGAGACGCCGGACAGCCGCACCATCGTCTTCCATCTGAACAAGCCCGAGGGCGAGTTCCCGTACCTGGCCACGCAGACCCAGTTCACGCCGGTCCCGAAGAGCAAGGACACCGGCACCAAGTACGAGAGCCACCCGATCTCCTCGGGCCCGTACAAGGTCGTCAAGAACGAGAACGACGGCGAACACCTGGTCCTGGAGCGCAACAAGTACTGGTCGACGGCCGTCGACGCCGAGCGCAAGGCATACCCCGACACCGTCGACGTACGGTCCGGGCTGGACTCCTCCGTGATCAACCAGCGGCTGTCCGCGTCCCAGGGCGCGGACGCCACCGCGGTCACCACCGACACCAACCTCGGCCCGGCCGAACTCGCCAAGGTGACCGGCGACAGGGAACTGGCCGCGCGCGTGGGCACCGGCCACTTCGGCTACACCGACTACCTCGCGTTCAACCCGAAGGTGAAGCCCTTCGACAACGCCAAGGTGCGCCAGGCGGTCGCCTACGCCATCGACCGGTCCTCCGTCATCAACGCCGCGGGCGGTTCGGCGCTGGCCGAGCCCGCGACCACCTTCCTGCCGGACCAGAAGTCCTTCGGCCACACGCCGTACGACCCCTTCCCGGCAGGAAGGACCGGCGACCCGGCGAAGGCCAGGGAGCTGCTGAAGGAGGCCGGCTACAAGTCCGGGCTCACCATCACCCTCACGCACTCCAACAGCAAGGACTTCGAGACCAGCCCGGAGATCGCGACCGCCGTCCAGGACGCGCTGAAGAAGGCCGGCATCACGGTCAAGCTGCAGGGCCTGGAGGACAACGACTACCGGGACAGGATCCACAGCGTGAAGGCGGAGCCCGGTCTCTTCCTCGCCCACTGGGGTGCCGACTGGCCCTCCGGCGGTCCCTTCCTCGCCCCGATCTTCGACGGCCGCCAGATCGTCAAGGACGGCGCCAACTTCAACACCGGGCAGCTGAACGACAAGTCGGTCGACGACGAGATCGACGCGATCAACAAGCTGACCGACCTCCGGGCCGCCGCCGAGCGATGGGGCGCGCTGGACAAGAAGATCGGCGAGCAGGCCCTCGTCGTGCCGCTGTTCCACCCCGTCTACAAGCGCCTGGTCGGCAAGGACGTCAAGAACGTCGTGATCAGCGACTGGACCGGCGTCCTGGACATCTCCCAGGTCGCGGTGAAGTAGCACCGTGAGCGAGGCACTCGTCGCCGTCGAGGCCGCCGGGGCGGACGCGTCCGCCCCGGCGGCCTCGGGGGCCCGTCAGTTCTGGCGGCGGCTGCGGCAGCAGCGCGCCGCCCTCGTCGCGGCGGCCGTCGTCGCCCTGCTCGTCCTGGTCGCGCTCGCCGCGCCGCTGCTCACCGCCCTGGAGGGCCAGGACCCCACCACGTACCACCCCTCCCTCATCGACTCCGCGCGCGGTGGCGTGCCCGTCGGCACGTTCGGCGGCGCCGGCGCCGACCACTGGCTCGGCGTGGAGCCGCAGACCGGTCGCGACCTGTTCGCACGGCTGGTGTACGGCGCGCGGGTGTCCCTCGGGGTCGCGCTGGCGGCGACGGTCGTGCAGATCGCCCTCGGCGTCACCATCGGGGTGGCCGCCGCGCTCGGCAACCGCTGGGTCGACCAACTGCTGAGCCGGGCCACCGACATCATCGTCTCCATGCCGCTGATGATCATGTCCCTGGCGCTGCTCGCGATCGTCCCGTCGAGCTTCCCGCGGCCCGTCCTGGTCACGCTGGTCATCGGCCTCATCGCCTGGGGCAACACCGCGAAGATCGTGCGCGCCCAGACACTCACGCTGAAGGGGCTCGACCACGTCTCCGCCGCCCGGCTGAGCGGCTGGGGCACCTGGCACATCGCCCGACGCGAACTCCTGCCGGGTCTCGCCGCCCCCGTGATCACCTACGCGGCGCTGCTCGTCCCCACGAACATCTCCATCGAGGCGGCCCTGTCCTTCCTCGGAGTGGGCGTCAAGCCGCCGACACCGTCCTGGGGGCAGATGCTCACCGCCGCCGACGTCTGGTACCAGGCGGCGCCCCAGTACCTGCTGCTGCCCGCGGGCGCGCTGTTCGTCACCGTCCTCGCCCTCACCGTCCTCGGCGACGGCGTGCGCACCGCCCTCGACCCGCGCGCGGCCTCCCGCCTGCGCGTCGGCACCGGCCGGAAACGGGAGGGGAAGGCATGAACGGCATCGCAGGCTTCGTGCTGCGCCGCACCGTGGGCGCACTGGTCACCCTGCTCGCCATCTCGGTGATCGTCTACGTCGTCTTCTACGCCACCCCCGGCAACGTCGCCCAGATCACCTGCGGCCCGCGCTGCTCGCCGGAACAGGTGCACCAGGTCGCCCAGCAGCTCCGGCTCGACGACCCGCTGTACCTGCGGTACTGGCACTTCCTGGTGGGCCTCGTCGCGGGCCAGGACTATTCGACTGGAACGTCGGTGGCGCACTGCCCGGCGCCCTGCCTGGGGCTGTCGTACCAGACCGACCAGCAGGTCACCGACATCATCCTGACGAAGCTCCCGGTCAGCCTGTCGCTGGTCGCCGGCGCGATGGTGATCTGGCTCGTCCTCGGCGTCGGCACCGGCGTCCTCTCCGCCTGGCGGCGCGGCAGGCTCACCGAACGGGTGCTGACCGCGCTCACGCTGGCGGGCTGGGCCACGCCGGTCTTCGTCATCGGCCTGATCCTGATGATCGTCGTCTGCGGCGAACTCCAGCTGCTGCCCTTCCCGCAGTACGTGAACCTCACCGACGACCCCGAGCAGTGGGCGTGGAACCTGCTGCTGCCCTGGCTGTCGCTCGCGTTGATCGAGGCCGCCGCGTTCGCCCGCCTGACCAGGGCGGCGATGCTGGAGACGCTCGCCGAGGACCACATCCGCACCTTCCGCGCCTACGGCGTGGGGGAGCGGTCGATCGTCGGACGGCACGCGCTGCGCGGTGCGCTGGCGCCCGTCATCGCGCTGAACGCCAACAACGTCGGCTCGGCGATCGGTGGCGCGGTCCTCACCGAGACCCTCTTCGGCCTGCCCGGCATCGGCCAGGAGCTGGTGCACGCGGTGAACGTCGTCGACCTGCCGGTGGTCGTCGGCATGGTCCTGGTCGTCGGCTTCTTCGTGGTCCTCGCCAACGCCGTCGCGGACGTGCTGTACGCGGTGGCCGACCGACGGGTGGTGCTCGCATGAGCCTGGTGGAAGTGACGGACCTGACCGTCGCGTTCGGGTCCCTCAGGGCCGTGGACGGGCTCTCGTTCCGGCTGCAGCCCGGTGCCGCCGTCGCCCTGGTCGGCGAGTCCGGATCCGGCAAGTCCACGGTCGCGGGCGCCCTGCTGGGCCTGCACCGGGGCACGGGAGCCCGGGTCGGCGGCTCGGTGCGGGTGGCCGGTACCGATGTGCAGCAGGCCTCGGACGAGGAACTGCGGCGGCTGCGCGGGGCGAAGGCCGCCATGGTCTTCCAGGACCCGCTGTCCTCGCTCGACCCGTACTACGCGGTCGGCGACCAGATCGCCGAGGTGTACCGCGTGCACACGCGCGCGTCACGGCGGGCGGCACGCGCGCGTGCCGTCGAGGTGCTGGACCGGGTCGGCATCCCGGACGCGTCACGGCGGTCCCGTTCCCGCCCGCACGAGTTCAGCGGCGGAATGCGCCAGCGCGCCCTGATCGCCATGGCACTGGCGTGCGAGCCGGAGCTGCTCATCGCCGACGAGCCGACCACCGCCCTCGACGTGACCGTCCAGGCCCAGATCCTCGACCTGCTGCACAGCCTGCGCCAGGAGACCGGCATGGGCCTGCTCCTCGTCACCCACGACGTCGGCGTGGCCGCCGAGAGCGCCGACGAGGTGCTGGTCATGCGGCACGGCAAGGCGGTCGAGCACGGTTCGGTCGGCTCCGTCCTGACCGCGCCCGCCGAGCCGTACACCAGGGAGCTGCTCGGCGCGGTGCCCCGTGTGGACGCGCCGCGCGCCGCCTCGCGGGCGACCGAGGAGGTCGTGCTGGAGGCGACCGGCCTGCGGCGCGAGTTCGGCCGGGGCAAGGGTGCCGTCACGGCCGTCGACGACGTGTCCCTGACCGTCCGCCGGGGCGAGACCCTGGGCGTCGTCGGTGAGAGCGGCAGCGGCAAGACGACCCTCGGGCGCATGCTCGTGGGACTGCTGGAACCGACGGCGGGCGAGGTCCGCTTCGAGGGCCGTGCGGTTCGTGGTGTGAACCCGGCCGTGCAGATGGTCTTCCAGGACCCCGTCTCCTCCCTCAACCCCCGCCGCAGCGTGGGCGAGTCCATCGCCGACCCGCTGCGCGCGCGGGGGGACCGGGACGAGGAGCGTATCCGCGGGCGGGTGACGGAACTGCTGGAACGCGTGGGGCTCGAAGGGGCGCACTACGACCGCTACCCGCACGAGTTCAGCGGCGGCCAGCGCCAGCGCGTGGGCATCGCGCGGGCGCTCGCGGCCGACCCGCGCGTCATCGTCTGCGACGAACCCGTCTCCGCCCTGGACGTCACCACCCAGGCCCAGGTGGTGGCCCTGCTCGGTGAGCTGCAGCGGGAACTCGGACTCGCGCTGGTCTTCGTGGCGCACGACCTCGCCGTGGTACGGCAGGTGAGCGACCGGGTCACGGTGATGCGCCGCGGGCGGATCGTGGAGTCCGGACCCGCCGACGAGGTGTACGGCAACCCGCAGGACCCGTACACCGAGCAGTTGCTGGCCGCCGTACCCGCCCTCGACCCCGAGGTCGCGGCCGAGCGGCGGGCCGCCCGCCGGGAACCGGCCGCGGCATGACCGAACGCGTCCGGCCGATCTCCTAGCGCGACAGAACGCGACCCGCACGGGAAAGTTACGCCCGTTCACCCCTTTTGGTGGCGCGATGGACAACCGTCCGTCGCGCCACCGGCTTGTCCGCATACGTTCGTCCCGCTGCGAGCCGCCGGGACGACGGCGGCCGGCCAGACGTGAGATCGGGGGTGCACACGTGCGCATCGGACTGCTGACGGAGGGTGGCTACCCGTATGTGGGCGGTGACGCCGGACTCTGGTGCGACCGGCTCGTGCGCGGGCTCGGGCAGCACGAGTTCGACATCTACGCGCTCAGTCGCAGCCGGCGGCAGGAGGACGAGGGGTGGGTCCCGCTTCCACCGCACGTCAGCCGGGTGCGCACCGCACCGCTGTGGACCGCCGAGGGCGACGGGGTGGCATACGGCAGGCGCGCGCGCCGGCGCTTCACCGAGTGCTACGGCGAACTCGCCGCGGCCGTCTGCGCCGGGCCGGACGCCGCCTCCGACGCCGCCCCGGGCACTGCCTCCGGTGCGGCCCTGGGCACGGCCTCCGACGGGATCTCCGTTGCCGCCTCTGCCGCCTCTGCCGCCTCGACTCACCTGACGGACCGTTTCGGCAATGCTCTGTTCGAACTCGCCGAACTGGCCCGCGAGCAGGGCGGTTTACCCGGCGCGCTGCGCTCCGAAACCGCCGTGCGCGCCCTCGAGCGCGCCTGTCGCGCGCCCGGCGCCCAGCGTGCGGCGCGCGAGGCCCGCGTTCCCGAACTGCTCACTGTCGCCGCCCGTCTCGAGCGCATCCTGCGCCCCCTCTCCCTCGACTGGTACGCGGACGACAGCCTCGGCTCGGTCGACCTGTGCCACGCGGCGACCGGCGGCCCGGCGGCCCTGACCGGACTCCTCGCCGGTCACTTCTGCGAGGTGCCGCTGCTGGTCACCGAGTACGGCGTACAGCTGCGCTCCCACTACCTGGCCGCCGGCCCCGGCACCGCGGCCCCGGCCGTACGATCCCTGCTCGCCGCCTTCCACCGGCTGCTCGCCACCGAGGTCTACCGGCGGGCCGCGATCATCACGCCCGGCAACGCACACGCCCGCCGCTGGCAGGAGCGCTGCGGCGCGGACCGCGCCCGGATCCGCACCGTCTACCCGGGGCTGGAGGCGTCCCGCTTCGCGGAGGCCGGCGAGTCCCCGGACCGCGCCGACCCCGACACGCTGGTCTGGGTCGGCAGGGTGGACCCCGCCAAGGACCTCGTGTCGCTGCTGCACGCCTTCGCCGAGGTGCGCAGGACCGAGCCCGAGGCACGGCTGCGCATCGTGGGCGCGGCGACCGGACACGAGGCCCGGGAATACCTGGGCCACTGCAAGGTGCTCGCCGCCCAGCTCTTCCCGGACGAGGCGACGGGCGCCCACGCGGTCGGCGAGAACCCGGTCTCCTTCGAGGAGATCGGCGCTCCGGAGGCGCCCACCCTCGCCGACGCCTACGCGGCGGGCACCGTCGTCGTCCTCTCCAGCGTCGTCGAGGGCTTCCCGATCAGCCTGGTCGAGGCCATGCTCTGCGGCCGGGCCACGGTGTCCACGGACGTCGGCGCGGTGGTCGAGGCCGTCGGCGGCACCGGACTCGTCGTCCCCCCACGCAATCCGCGGGCGCTCGCCGAGGCATGCGTGGCATTGCTCCGCGACCCCGAGCGTCGTGCGCGCCTGGGCGCCGCGGCCCGCGCCCGCGCACTCGAACTGTTCACCGTCGAGCAGAACATCGCGGCGTTCCACCGCATCTACCTGGAGATCGTCGCGCACTGCCCCGTGCGCCGCATGGTGCTCGACAGGACCGGTGACCCCCTCCCGTTCGCCGTCCCCGCCGAGGCCCACGTGCCCGTCCGCCGGCCCGACCCCGCGGCCCGTGACGGCGGCCGTGGCGGCCCGGGACGGCCCGACGGCCGCGCGCTGGCACAGGCCACCGGGCCGGCGGCGACGGAGGGGGCGCGATGAGCAGCCTGGAGGAACTGGACCACCCAGCAGTCCCCGACGGCCCCGGAGCATGGGCCCACGGCGGCGCCGAGGACGAGGGCAGCCGCGGGCCGGCCCGTCGCCGGGGGGCCGCCGACCCGGTCAAGACGCTGATGCACCGTCACCGGGAGCTGTGCGAAGGGGCCGTGGACCCGCTGGAGATCGCGGCGGGCCTCGAGGCACACGGCGTCACCGACCGGACCGCCGCACGTTTCCGGCACCGGGACGTCTTCTCCCTCGCCGAGGAGATGTTCGCGCGCGTGTCCCGCGACGGCGAAACCCTTCCGCCCGCAGGCGCCACCACCCCTCCCCGGGCCCGCCTAGGCTGGGCGCTGCTCACCCTCCTGCCCGGCGCCCTCGGCGCGGCGCTGGTGACAGGACTGCAGCTCACCCCTGACCGGCCGCGTCTCCTGGTCGCCGCCGCCGGACTCCTCGCCGTGCTCCTCGCCTTACGCGCGGCCCTGCGCCGGGGCCCGCTGAGCACACCGGCCGGCACGCGCGCGTGGCGCACGGCGACCGGCACACGTCTGTCGACCGCCTGGCTGCTGGCCTACGCCCTGCTCGGCGACGGGCTGCTCCGGGCCGCCCTCGACGGCGGCCCCGACGGGCTGCCGAACGGCACGGCGGACGGCCCCTGGCTCCTGGCCACCGCACCCGTCCTGGCCCTCGTCCTGAGCTGCGCCCCGGCGGCCTGGTGCGCCCACCTGTTCACCGTGCGGGCCCGCCGCAGACTCGCGGCCAGCCGGGGCCTGGAGGAGTTCTCCGCCGCCGCGCGACCGCTGCTGTTCGGCACGCTCGTCCTCTACCTCGCCGCCCTCGCGGCGCTGCTCGCCCTCTGCGGCGCAGCCCTGCACCAGCCGGCCAACCACCCCCAGGCCCTCGCCCTGGGCGCTCTCCTCCTGCCGGCCCGCCTGCTCGCCGTCCACCGCCACCGCCACGCCCCGGCCCTCGCCCTGGCCGTCGCGGCCGCGACCGAGGCCGCGGCCCCCGTCCTGGTCCTCGCGGGCCGCCTGACCGGACGCCCCTTCCTGGCCGCCCCCGTCGAGTCCCTCGTGGACACCTGGGGCCCGGGCGGCGTACCCACTCTCGCCTGCGCGATCGCGGCCCTGGTCCTGCTGGTCCACGCAGGCCGCACCCTGACCCGGGCCTCGGCCCACGCACCGGCGGACGACCCGACGGGCCGGACGGAACACCCGACGGGCCGGACGGAACACCCGACGGGCCGGACGGAACACCCGACGAGCCGGACGGAAGACCCGACGGGCCGGACGGAGAACCCGACGGCAGACGGGACCCGACACCGGACATGACGGACCCACGACCGGCTCCCGCCCCATGGAGGCCGTCCAGTGCTCTGACCACCCAGCCGCAGGCGCCGGCCCACCGCCGGAGGCAACCGCACCACCCCCTTGAAGGAGAACACCAGATGACCACCTCCCGACCCGGAGCGTCCGGAGCCACCGGAGCATCCGGAGCACGCACCCCGGGAGCCGCCCGATGAGAGTCCTGCTGATCGGAGCCAACGGCTACCTCGGCCGCTTCGTCGCCGACCGCCTGCTCGCCGACCCGGCCGTCCAGCTCACCGCACTCGGCCGCGGCGACGACGCCGACGTCCGCTTCGACCTCGCCACGGGCAGCCCCGGTGCCCTCACCCGCTTCCTCGACGCGGTTCACCCGGGCGTCGTCATCAACTGCGCGGGCGCCACCCGCGGCGGTGCCCGCGAGCTCACCCGGCACAACACCGTCGCCGTCGCCACGGTCTGCGAAGCCATGCGGCGCAGCGGCTGCGTGGCCCGGCTGGTGCAGATCGGATGCGGCTCCGAGTACGGCCCCAGCCAGCCCGGCTCCTCGACCGCCGAGGACGCCGTGCCCCGCCCCGGCGGCCCGTACGGCGTCAGCAAGCTCGCGGCCACCGAACTGGTCCTCGGCTCCGGCCTCGACGCCGTCGTGCTCCGCGTCTTCTCGCCCGTCGGCCCCGGTACGCCGGCCGGTTCCCCGCTCGGCCGCCTCGCCGAGGCGATGCGCCGCGCCATGCAGTCCGGCGACGGCGAGCTCAAGCTCGGCGGCCTCGGTGTGCAGCGGGACTTCGTCGACGTACGCGACGTCGCCCGCGCCGTCCACGCCGCCTCGCTGTCCGCCGCGCAGGGAGTCATCAACATCGGCTCCGGTCGCGCCGTGCGGCTGAGGGACGCCGCCTCCGTCCTGGCCCGGGTGGCCGGGTACGGCGGCGCCCTGCACGAACTCGACGGGCCGCCCGGACCGCTCCGGGCCCCCATCGGCCACCCCCGCCCCGACGGCGACCACTCCCCGGTCGCGTACCCGTACCCGGACGGCTGCGGCAGCTGGCAGCAGGCCGACGTGCGGACCGCACGGGACCGGCTCGGCTGGCGGCCGCGGATCAACCTCGAGGAGTCCCTGGCCGACATCTGGATGGAGGCGGCATGCCGCATGTGACCGGCACCAGGCCGGGCACGGCGAGCACCGGCGTCCGCACCGGCCTGGGCGTGCCCGGCTACGCCCACCCCCTCGTCGCCCGGACCGAGTGGGCCGGACTGACCCGGCCCGGCACGCCCCTGGACTGGGTCGTCCTCGACGTGGCCCAGGGCCCCGGCGTCCGCCCCGACCCGGACTGCCTGCAGGCGGCGGGCCGGCTGCGCAACGCCGGAGTCCGCGTCCTCGGTCACCTGGACCTCGCGTACGGCGCCCGCGCCTTCGGCGAGCTGATCGCCGACGCGCACCGCTTCCTCGACTGGTACCGGACCGACGGTTTCCTGCTGGACCGCTGCCCCGCCGAACGCGCCGCGCTCGGCGGGGTCCGCCGCACGGTCACCACCCTCCGTGTGATCCGCGACGACGCGCACATCGTCCTCGGCCACGGCACCCATCCGTATCCGGGCTACGCCGAGAACGCCGACCAGCTGGTGACCTTCTCCGGAGCCTGGAGCGACTACCGCTGGTCGCAGGTCGCCGAGTGGACCGCCGACTACCCGCCGGACCGCTTCTGCCACTTCGTGCACGGTGTGCCCCGCGGCCACCTGGACGAGGCGCTGCGCATCGCCCGCTGGCAGGGCGCGGCGACGATCTGGTTCACCGATCGCACGGACCGCGGCGGCCGCGCCGACCCCTGGCAGGGCATGCCCGGTTACTGGGACGAAATCGTCTCGCGTGTCGGAACGGGTGTCTCGGAATGAAAAAGGCCGTGGCAGTGTTACGGGAAGAACAACCGTACTGTTTGACCGACCAACGGAGTCCCCGTGTCGCTGCCACCCCTGGTCGAGCCCGCTTCTGAGCTCACCGTAGACGAGGTCCGCCGGTACTCCCGCCACCTGATCATCCCGGACGTCGGGATGGACGGGCAGAAGCGGCTGAAGAACGCCAAGGTGCTCTGTGTGGGCGCCGGCGGCCTGGGCTCGCCGGCGCTGATGTACCTGGCCGCCGCGGGCGTCGGCACGCTCGGCATCGTGGAGTTCGACGAGGTCGACGAGTCGAACCTGCAGCGCCAGATCATCCACAGCCAGTCCGACATCGGACGCTCCAAGGCCGAGTCCGCGCGTGACAGTGTCAAGGGCATCAACCCGTACGTGAACGTGATCCTTCACCAGGAGCGGCTCGAGGCCGACAACGTGATGGACATCTTCAGCCAGTACGACCTGATCGTCGACGGCACGGACAACTTCGCGACCCGCTACCTGGTCAACGACGCGTGCGTGCTGCTGAACAAGCCGTACGTCTGGGGTTCCATCTACCGCTTCGACGGTCAGGCCTCGGTCTTCTGGTCCGAGCACGGCCCCTGCTACCGCTGCCTCTACCCGGAGCCCCCGCCCCCCGGCATGGTCCCCTCCTGCGCCGAGGGCGGCGTCCTGGGCGTGCTGTGCGCGTCCATCGGCTCCATCCAGGTCAACGAGGCCATCAAGCTCCTCGCGGGCATCGGCGAGCCGCTGGTCGGCCGCCTGATGATCTACGACGCCCTGGAGATGCAGTACCGCCAGGTCAAGGTCCGCAAGGACCCGAACTGCGCCGTCTGCGGCGAGAACCCGACCGTCACCGAGCTCATCGACTACGAGGCCTTCTGCGGCGTCGTCTCCGAGGAGGCCCAGGCGGCGGCCGCCGGCTCCACGATCACTCCGAAGCAGCTCAAGGAGTGGATCGACGAGGGCGAGAGCATCGAGATCATCGATGTCCGCGAGCCCAACGAGTACGAGATCGTCTCCATCCCGGGCGCCCGGCTGATCCCGAAGAACGAGTTCCTCATGGGCACCGCCCTCGAGGGCCTTCCGCAGGACAAGAAGATCGTCCTGCACTGCAAGACGGGCGTCCGCAGTGCGGAGGTCCTCGCCGTCCTGAAGTCGGCGGGCTTCTCGGACGCCGTCCACGTCGGCGGCGGCGTCATCGGCTGGGTCAACCAGATCGAACCGGACAAGCCGGTGTACTGACCGGCGGTCTCGCCGACCGGTGAGACAGAGGAAGCCCACGGCATGCACCAGTGCATGCCGTGGGCTTCCGTCGTAGGCGGTCCGCGTGGGGTTGACCCCGCACCGCCCGGGCACGGTCTGGTGCGGGAGAGCGACGGGCGCCCTAGGCTGGCGTTCAGGGCCATGCCTTCAGCGCAGTGGGCATGGCAGATGCCGACGGCACGCGATCCGTGGCAGCGGGGTGAAGAGCCGTGAGCCCTCCATACACCGTCGCGTTCGACGCCTACGCCCGGTCCGGGACCGACAGGCTTGGCGGCAAGTGTGCCGCGCTGGCCGTGATGACCAGGGCCGGTGCTCCCGTGCCGCCCGGTTTCGTGGTGACCACGGACGCCTTCGAGGCGCTGCTCGACGGTGACGGGCTGCGCTGGGCCCTCGACGCCGCCGTCGCTGGGCTCGATGCCGATCCGGGTGCCGCGGCGGCGCGCGGGGCCGAGATCCGCCGCATGGTGGCGGAGGCGCCTGTGCCCTTTCCGGTCGCGTCGGCGGTGACGGCCGCGTACGAGGAATTCTGCCGGTCCGTCGACTGCCCGGACGCCGCGGTGGCCGTCCGGTCGAGCGCCGAGCAGGAGGACTCGCCGGACGCGAGCTGGGCCGGTCAGCACGACACGTTCCTTTGGATCCGGGGCGCCGACGCCGTCCTCGACGCCGTTCGGCGCTGCTGGGCGAGCCTGTGGACGGACCGCGCGATCGTCTACCGCGCGATCCACGGGATGCGCCAAGGAGGGCTGCGCATGGCGGTCGGGGTGCAGCAGATGGTCGACGCCCGTACCTCCGGCGCCGCCGTGACCGTCAATCCGGCCGTCGGTGACCCCTCGAAGATCGTCGTGGAGGCGATCTGGGGGCTGGGGCAGCTCATGGTGTCCGGCCAGGTGACCCCGGACGCCTACCTGGTGGACAAGGTGCTGCTCACGACGGTACGGACGACCGTGTCGCCGAAGCACCAGGAACTGGTCCCCGCCTCCGACGGGCACGGGCTCGTCCGGCGGGATGTCGAGGAGGGCCGCCGGCGGATCCCCTGCCTGGATCCGACGGAGGTCGTCGAGGTCGCCCGCCTGGCCAAGACCGTCGAGCGGTACTACGGCTTCGCTCAGGACATCGAGTGGGCCATCGGCCGCCACCGGCGGGCCTCCGCGGGCGTGGTACTGCTCCAGACTCGGCCCGAGACGGTGTGGTCCAGCCGGCTGGGGACACCTGCTCCGATCGGCCGGGGCGCGGGCGTCTCCAGCATCGTCGGCACCCTGCTCGGCCCCGGGAGGCTGCCCGCCGGCGAAGAAGGAACAGCGTCATGACAACGGCCTCACGCACGGCGTTCCCAAGCCCCTACACGATGCCCACCCCCGCCGGCGCGGAGGGCTGGGAGGAGCTGTACCCGTACTACATGGTCTTCCAGCCCCGGCGGCGCTCGGCCGAGGAGGGACGCTTCTGGTTCCGCGACAGCCAGCACTGGCCCACCGTGGTCAAGCCGTTCGAGACGGTCGTCACCGAGCTCGCGTTCAAGGGACTGGGCCAGTTCAACACCCGCCACTTCGCCGTACCGCCCGCGTACGGCGTCATGTTCCGCATCCACCAGGGCTACGTCTACCTGAGCCCGGTGGCCGCGCCGGACAGCCGGATCCCCGCCCGCGTGCCGCAGTTCCTGGAACGCGCCGGCTACTACTACGCGAACTGGGACAGCCTGCTGGAGAACTGGAAGGGCAAGGTCCTCGGCACCATCCGTGAACTGGAGTCGATCAGCTTCGGCGAACTGCCGGAGGTCCAGCCGTACGAGGACATCGAAGCGGGCAGTGGCCTGGGTGCCGCCGATGCCCTGCTCGACGGGTACGACCGGCTCCTCGCCCTGTGCCACCACGCCTGGCAGTACCACTTCGAGTTCCTGAACCTCGGTTACGCGGCCTACCTGGATTTCTTCCAGTTCTGCAAGCAGTGGTTCCCGGACATCCCGGACCAGGGCATCGCGGCGATGGTCACGGGCGTGGAGATGGAGCTGTTCCGCCCGGACGACGAGCTCAGGAAGCTGGCGAGACTCGCTGTCCGGCTGGGCGTCGACAAGGCACTGACCGTGCCCGATCCGGGGGAGCACACCCTGGACCTCCTCAGCCGCGATCCGGGCGGCCGGGAATGGCTCGACGCCTGGAACGCCGCCCGCGATCCCTGGTTCAACTTCACCTCGGGCAACGGTCTCTACAGCGACGACCGGTACTGGAGGGACACACCCTCGCTTCCCCTGGGGTACGTCCGCGACTACATCCTGCGCCTGCGGCGGGGCGAGGCCATCGACCGGCGCCTCGCCGAACTCGCCGCCGAGCGCGAGCGGGTCACCGGCGAGTACGCGGCCCTGCTCGACTCCCCGGCGCGTGCCGACTTCGAGGCGAAACTGGGCCTCGCCCGCCAGGTCTACCCCTATGTGGAGAACCACAACTTCTACATCGAGCACTGGACGATGGGCGTCTTCTGGCGCAAGGCCAGGGAGCTGTCCGCCCTGCTGCACCGGGCGGGGTTCTGGCCCGGCGCCGATGACATGTTCTACCTCACGCGTGACGAAGTCCGGACCGCGCTGTTCGACCACGCGTCCAGCTGGGCGATCGGCGTCGAACCGGTCGGTCCCGGCCTCTGGCCACCGGAGGTGGAACGGCGACGCCGGATCGTGGCCACGCTCGCCCGGCAGAACCCCGAACCGGCGCTGAACGAGCCACCGCGAGCGATCACCGAGCCGTTCAGCGTCATGCTGTGGGGCATCACCAGTGAGCGGGTCCGGTCATGGCTGGCAGCCCCCGGCGACCTGGGCGACCTGACCGGCATGGCCGCCTCTCCTGGCGTCGCCGAGGGCACGGCCCGGGTGATCCGCAGCCCTGACGAGCTGGACCTCCTCCAGGAAGGGGACATCCTGGTCGCGCCGGTCACGGCGCCGAGCTGGGCGGCGGCCTTCGGGAAGGTCCGCGCGACCGTCACCGACATCGGGGGAGTCATGTCACACGCCGCCATCGTCTGCCGCGAGTACTCCCTGCCCGCCGTCACAGGGACGGGTTCGGCGTCCACCCGCATCGCGTCCGGCCGGCGGATCCGTGTGGACGGCACGGCCGGCACGGTCACCCTTCTCGACTGACCGGCTGACCGGCTGACCGCGCCTACGAACAGGAGACGTCATGACTTCCGACAGTCCCTCCCGCGAGCCGCTGTCGACGCTTCCACTCGCCTCCTCGGAGATCCCCCCGGGCCACACGCTTCTCTCACGCGTGCCCTTGACCGGCGTCCGGCGGGAGATCTGGGACCGCGCCCTTCCCTACCTGGACGTGCGCGACAACGACGCCCATTCGCTGTACGCCTTCGCGCTGGCGGCCGCGCTGGTGGACACCCTCCCGGGCGCACGGGAGGAGGTCGTCCTGCCCGCCGTCCTCCTGCACGACACCGGCTGGAAGACGGTGGACCCCGCGGACATCCTGCCCGCCATCGCGGGGCGGTCCGGAACCACCGGGCACGAGACGATACGCAGGCACGAGACCGAGGGCGCCGCCATCGCCGCCCGCATCCTCGCCGATGTCGGCCACCCGGCGCGGGACATCGAGCGGATCGTCGCCATCATCGACGGGCACGACACCCGCCGGGACGCCCTCGACCTGGACGACGCCGTGGTGAAGGACGCCGACAAGCTCTGGCGGCTGACCCCGCACGGCCTGCGCACCGTCGGTGCGTGGTTCGCCCTCGATCCGGACCAGACACTGCGGTTCGTGACGGGACGTACCTGCGATCGGCTGATCACCGAACAGGCCCGTGCCGTCGGGGCCGCCCTCATCACGTTGGCCCGCACCGAGCTCACATGGAGCGAAGCGGCGTGTACCCATCACGCCACTGGTGGCCATTCTGGTTGATTATGAACATTTCCGGCGCGACTCTTGACTGCATGGATGTCGATCCGTCGATCGGAGTGGTCGTGATCGACCGGCGGGGCCTGGTCATCGGGTGGACGCCCGGAGCGGAACGCCTACTCGGTCACACCAGCGCCGAGGCGTGCGGCCGGTCCGTCGCGGAGCTCCTGGACGCCTCCGTGCTCGCGGGCGGGGAGCCCGCCGGGGGCGAGGGGGCCGCGGAGCACGGCGGGCGGCACCAGGAGCACCGCGTGCGCCACAAGGACGGGCACCGGCTGGCCGTGGCCGTCACCCGCCACCCCCTCGCCCCGGGGCCGGACGGTCCCGGCGGAGAGTCCGGCACCGTCCTGCTCATCGCTCCGCCTTCAGGGCCGGAAACGGAGCGCCTGCGGCAGTCGCTGTCCGGCTGGGTCCTGCAGGACTCGCCCCTGGCCCTCACGGTGTACGACACCGATCTGCGCAGCGTGTGGCACAGTGCCGCGATGCACCGCCTCAGCGGCCTGCCGGACGAGGCACGACGCGGGCGCCGGTTGACGGAGGTCCTCGCCGGCCCCGACGCCGTGGAGTGGGAGGAGCGGATGCGGCTGGCCATGGCCACGGGGGAGGAGCAGGTCAGCGAGCTCAAGGGCACCGCCCTGACCGGGCTCGGATCCCGTGTGTTCAGCGTCTCGGCGACGCCGCTGCGAGACGCGGAGGGCCACACACTCGGGGTCTGTGCTCTCGTGGGTGATGTGACCGAGAGGCGCCGTGTCCGCGAGCGGCTCTCCTTGCTGAACGACGCGAGCCTGCACATCGGCAGCACCCTCGACATGGCACAGACCGCACGCGAGCTCACCGAGGTGTCCGTACCCAGGTTCACCGACAAGGCCCGCGTGGATCTGCTGGAGCTCATACTGCGGGGCGAGGAACCCGCTCCCGGGCCGCTGGCCGGCCCAGCGCAACTGCGACGCATCGCGGAACTGACGTTGTCCGAGGGGGTCACCACGGCCCAGGAGGCCGCCGGCGAGGCGGACGTGTACCTCGCGAACTCGCCGGCCGCCCTGTGCCTGGCCACCGGCCGGTCCGCGCTGTACCGGACCAACGCGGCCCCGCCGATCCGCAGCTACATCGACCAGACCCCCGAGCGGCAGGCGAAGGTCCGGCGGCTCGGCACCCACTCATGGATCCTCGTCCCGGTGAAGGCCAGGGGCACGACCCTCGGCGTGGTGTGGTTCACCCGCCTTCGGGAGACCCCCGAGAGCTTCGACGAGGACGACCTGTCCCTCGCCGAGGACCTGGTGGCGAGGGCGGCGGTCTGCCTGGACAACGCCCGGCGCTTCACCCGCGAACGAGTCGCGGCCCTCACCCTGCAGCGC
>NZ_JBSFIK010000027.1:0-125131 GCF_053597535.1 Streptomyces sp. NPDC001348
ACGCCCGGTTACATTCCGAACCCGGAAGCTAAGCCTCACAGCGCCGATGGTACTGCAGGGGGGACCCTGTGGGAGAGTAGGACACCGCCGAACAAATTTTGAAAGGGTTGGTCCCTGAACTTCGGTTCGGGGACCAACCCTTTTTTGGTGTGCGTCACTTGAAGTTAACGTTCCGCAACCAGCATCCATGTCATGGGTACTGCTGCAATGCTCAGGGCCGCCGGCGTCGGAGTCGGTGACGAGGTCGTCGTGCCGGCCTTCGGGAACGTCGAGGTCGCCGAAGCCGTGACCCTGGCCGGCGCGCTTCCGGTGTTCGCCGACATAGATCCGGCGACATACTGCCTCGACCCCTCGGCCGTCGAGGCGTCCACAACTCCCCGCACCGCGGCGATCGTTGTCGTCCATCGCTTCGGACGACGGGCGGACATCGCAAGGTTGCACACGATCGGTCAGCAGCACGGGCTGCTGGTACTGGAGCAGGCCGAGTCCGAGGCTCCGTACGACGAAGTGGCCCAGCGCCGGGAACGGGCCGCCTACC
This sequence comes from Streptomyces sp. NPDC001348, assembly GCF_053597535.1. NCBI lineage: Bacteria > Bacillati > Actinomycetota > Actinomycetes > Kitasatosporales > Streptomycetaceae > Streptomyces > Streptomyces sp. NPDC001348. The sequence continues at coordinate 539 of NZ_JBSFIK010000027.1, forward strand.
TCGACGCCAAGCTCAGGGGCGTACGCACGCCCGACGGTGGTGACGGGCACACCTACCAGCAGTACGTGGTCCGCGTCCCCGGCAACGGCCGGCCGGACCGGGACGCCTTCGCCCGTGCCATACGCGCCAAGGGCGTTGACTGCCGACTGCCCGTGAAGACGCCCGTGCACCGGCTGCCGGAATTCCGGCGGTGCGTGGCGCTGCCGGAGACCGAGCGGGCCGCCGACGAGACGCTGGCGCTGCCCGTGGACGCCTCGTTGACCAAGCGGGACATGCAGCGGATCGTGTCCGCCTGCAACGCTCTCGGCGGACTGCTTCAGCCTGCCTTCTGAGCAGGACGTGAGCAGGCGATGAGCGAGTTTGGGAACTCGGGTCCGCCCGGGGTATGATCTATTCCGTCGCCGCGAGGGAAACCTCAAAAGCGACAGGCCCCTATAGCTCAGTCGGCAGAGCGTCTCCATGGTAAGGAGAAGGTCAACGGTTCGATTCCGTTTGGGGGCTCCACCAAAACCATTCGAAAAGACCCCCCGCCCTCTCGGGCGGGGGGTCTTTTCACGTCTACTCCGGGTGAACCTCCGGCACCCGCATCGCCAGGATCGCCATGTCGTCCGACGGGGCGTCGGACGCGAAGCGCTCCACCGCGCGCATGATCCGTGCGGCCACCGCTCCCGCCGTGAGGCCCGTGCACGTGGTGAGGACCTCGGCGAGGCCGTCGTCCCCCAGCATGCGGGTGCCCTCACGGCGTTCCGTCACGCCGTCCGTCACGCACAGCAACACATCACCCGGATCCAGAGTGAACGTCTGCTCGTACAGCTCCAGGTCCTCGATGACGCCGAGGAGCGGCTGGGGCTCGGCCGCCGCCTCCACCGTGCCGTCCTGGCGCAGGCGCAACGGCAGCGGATGGCCGGCGCACACCACCTTCAGCTCCGCGCTGCCGTCCTCCCGCGGCCGCAACTCGCCGTACAGCAGCGTCAGGAAGCGGCTGCGGTCGCCCTCGTCGAGGATCGCCGAGTTCAGGCGTTCCAGAACCGCAGGGCCGCTCAGCCCCTCCCGGGCCAGCAGACGCAGTGCGTGCCGGGCCAGGCCCGTGACCGCCGCCGCGTTCGGGCCCGTACCGCAGACGTCGCCGATGGCGAAGCCGTACGTCTCGTCGTCGATCGGGAAGACGTCGTAGAAGTCACCGCCGACCTCGTTGCCCTCGCCGGCCGCGCGGTAGATGACCTCGACCTCGACACCTTCGATGTGCGGCTGCCCGGGCGGCAGGAGGCTGCGCTGGAGGGCCTGGCTGATGGCCGTGCGCTCCGAGTACAGACGGGCGTTGTCCAGCGCCAGGGCGGCACGGCGGGACAGGTCCTCGGCGAGTTCCAGGATCTCCTGGCGGAAGTGCTCGTCGGTGGGTTTGCCCAGCGTCAGCATGCCGATGACGCGGTTGCGGGCGACCAGCGGCAGGACGACCGTCTCGCCGCCGACCGCGGCGGCCGTGGCGAGCGTCGGGCCGATGCCCGAGGACATGCGGTACGCGGGACCGCCGGTCAGGCCGAGGCTGCGCATGGAGCTGCGCAGCGCCGCCTGGTGGGCCACCTCGCCGGGGGCCGACCAGACACGGGCGCCCGGCGTCGGTACCGGGTCGGGGGGAGAGATCTTCGACAGCAGGGACTTGATGCCGTCGATGAGTTCCTCGTCCTCGTGCAGCACGTACGACAGATACGGTTCCGAGGCCTGGTCGGCGATGGTGTACACGGCACACCAGGTGGCCAGGGTGGGCACCGTCATCTGCGCCATCAGTGCCAGTGTCTGGTCGCGGTCGAGAGTGCCGGCGAGCAGGTCGGAGGCCTCCACCAGGAAGCTCAGGGAACCGCGGCGCAGCCGCTCCAGCTCGCCCAGGCGGGCCGACTCGACGGCCAGGGCGATCCGGTCGGCGGCGAACTGCAGGCGCAGGGCCTCCTCGTTGGAGTATCTGCTCGGAGCCTCCGCCGCGACGCCCAGGGAGCCGGTGAGACGGCCCTCGACCTTCAGCGGGACGGTGACGACCGAACGCATGCCCGTGTGGTTCAGCAGGGGCACGGCGCCGGGGACCGCGGTGAGATCGTCGTGGACGGCCGGCATGCGGGCCGAGCCGTAGCGGCCGGGGCCCGCCTCCACGGGGACGCGGGCGAAGCGCTGGCGGGCGGAGGGCAGGCCGGTGGAGGCACGGACCTCCAGCTCAGTCTCGTCGTCGGTGGCGAGCAGCAGGAAGGCCGCGTCGCCGTCGAGCATGTCGCGGGCGCGTTCCACGGTGCGCTGCAGGAGGCCGTCCAGGTCGTCCGGCGCGGGGGAGCCGATGAACACCTCGAAGGGGTCGGTGCTCTGGCCGTCGGCGGTCGGGGCGGCATCGGAGGACGGGAGGCGCAGCGGCGTCTGCAGGACGGCGCGCTCGTGGTCCCGTACCAGCAGGCAGACCGTGGAGGGTTCGCCGCCGGTGTCGCGGACCCGGAGATGGGAGGCGTACACCGGGGTGACCCGGCCGTCGGCGCAGCGGATGCCGTAACTGCCCTCCCAGCGGGAGAGCCGGAGGGCCTCGGCGATGCCGGTGCCGGTGCCCGGGGTGTGCGGCCAGGCGGCGAAGTCCGTCAGCGGCCTGCCGGTGACCTGGTCGGCGGGGTGCCCGAAGAGCTCCTCGGCGTCCTCGTTCCAGGCCGCGATGGAGCCCTTGCGGTCGATCTGGACGACCGCCACGCGGACCCGGCCGTCGGCCAGCGGCAGCAGGTCCGCGGGCAGGGGAGGGCCGGCGGCACGGGTGCCGACCGGGCGTTCGGGCAGGTCCAGCTGGAACCAGACGTTCTTGTGCGTGGGCGTGTACTCCACGCCCCAGCGGGCGGCCAGGGCCGCGCACAGCTGGAGTCCGCGGCCGCCCTCCCGGTCCGGATTGCCCATGGTGGCGGCCGGTCCCTGGAGGGGTACCTCGCGCTCCGGATACCGGTCTGCGACCTCGATGCGCACCCCGTCCTCGGTGCGCAGGCACAGCACGTCCGCGGCGGTCCCCGCGTGCACCACCGCGTTGGTCACCAGTTCACTGGTGAGCACGACCGCGTCGTCGACGATGTCGGCGAAGCCCCACCCCTGGAGGGTGTCGCGGACGAAGGACCGGGCGGTCGCGACCGATCGGCCGACGGGCTCGAAACTGGCGGCCGCGCGCGCGGTGATCACAGAACTCCTCGACCGGTTGTCGACGTGCAGGGGTCCGGCAGCGTCCGGCTCGCGCCGCTGATGCGGCATCCGCGTGCCCGTCGGCCGGGGGTCCGGGGGATGTCCCCCGGGGATCAGTCCGGTGGTCATGGTCTGCGGCCGCCCCTCCGATGCCCGCTCGTGCTCGTGCCACCGCCCAGGCCGGACGGACCGGCGCGGCTGGACAGCCGCATGCAAGGTTACTTACCTTCGCGGTCCGTGCGGATGCCGGTCGGCGGTGATTACGCCCCCAGAGTGTGCGGACGATGTGCGAAGCTGCCGAACTGTTATGGCCTGGTTCGGCCGGGGTGAAACACTGGGCAAGCTTCTGGTGAAGGTCCGGTCAGTCTGAGTGCGTTCCGTGCACGGAGGGCAGCAGCCCCTGGTGCGGGCGGATCTCGTCTGGCAGAAATACGCATCAGTAACCGGCATGCGGTACAGAAGCAACCCGAGCACAGCAGTAACGGTCGATCCCTGCGGGAGGGACACAGTGGAGTCTGGCGCAGCGACGCGGAGCACGAACACGCGCGCGAAAGGCGGACCGTCCCAGGGCAGGCGGCGGAGCGGCACCACCCAGGTGGACACCGCCGCCCTGGACCGGCTGCTGGTGGCTCTGGTGGCCATGCGGGACGGGAATTTCCGCAAGCGGCTCACGGTGTCCGGGGACGGCGTGATGTCCGAGATCGCGGCCGTGTTCAACGAGGTGGCCGACCGGAACATGCACCTGACGGGGGAGCTGTCCCGGGTGCGGCGCGTGGTGGGCCGTGAGGGGAAGCTCACCGAGCGGCTGGAGACGGGGGCCTGCGAAGGTTCCTGGGCGGTCGCCATCGACGCTTCGAACGCGCTGGTGGACGACCTCGTACGGCCCGTCTCCGAGGTGAGCCGGGTGCTGACCGCGGTGGCCGAGGGCGATCTGTCGCCGCGGATGGAACTCAGGACGCAGGCGCCGGAGGGCACCGGGCATCCCCTGCGGGGCGAGTTCCTGAAGGTCGGGCGGACGGTCAACAACCTGGTCGACCAGCTGTCGACGTTCACCGACGAGGTCACCCGGGTCGCCAGTGAGGTCGGTACCGAGGGCAAGCTGGGCGGGCAGGCCCGGGTGCGCGGTATGTCGGGTTCGTGGAAGGACCTGACGGAGTCCGTCAACACGATGGCGAACCGGCTCACCGCCCAGGTGCGCGACATCGCGCTGGTGACCACGGCGGTCGCGCGCGGTGACCTGTCCCGCAAGGTCACGGTGCATGTGGCCGGCGAGATGCTGGAGCTGAAGAACACCGTCAACACGATGGTGGAGCAGCTGTCCTCCTTCTCCTCCGAGGTGACCAGGGTCGCCCGTGAGGTGGGTACCGAGGGCATCCTGGGCGGTCAGGCACAGGTGCCCGGGGTCGCCGGCGTGTGGAAGGAACTCACCGACTCCGTCAACACCATGGCGGGCAACCTCACCGCCCAGGTGCGGGGGATCTCCCAGGTCACCACGGCCGTGGCCAACGGTGACCTGTCGCAGAAGGTGACCGTTCCGGCGCGCGGCGAGGTCGCACAGCTGGCCGAGACGATCAACCAGATGACCGAGACGCTGCGGATCTTCGCCGACGAGGTCACCCGCGTGGCGAACGAGGTCGGGGCCGAGGGGCAGCTCGGCGGGCAGGCGAACGTGCCGGGCGCGGCGGGCACCTGGAAGGACCTCACGGACTCCGTCAACACCGTGTTCCGGAATCTCACCACGCAGGTGAGGGACATCGCCGCCGTGACGACGGCCGTGGCCAACGGCGACCTGTCGCAGAAGGTCACCGTCGACGTGGCCGGCGAAATGCTGGAACTGAAGAACACCGTCAACGGGATGGTCGACCAGCTTTCGGCCTTCGGTGCCGAGGTCACGCGGGTGGCCCGGGAGATCGGCGTCGAGGGTGAACTGGGCGGCCAGGCGCAGGTGCCGGGCGCGGCGGGTACGTGGAAGGACCTGACGGACTCCGTCAACACGGCGTTCCGCAACCTCACCGGTCAGGTCCGCAACATCGCCCAGGTGACGACGGCGGTGGCCAACGGAGACCTGTCGCAGAAGGTCACCGTGGACGTCTCCGGCGAGATGCTCAAGCTGAAGAACACCGTGAACACGATGGTGGACCAGCTCTCCAGCTTCGCCGACCAGGTGACGCGGATGGCGCGGGACGTGGGTACGGAGGGCCGTCTGGGCGGTCAGGCCCGGGTGGACGGCGTCTCGGGCACATGGAAGGAGCTCACCGACTCCGTCAACTCGATGGCCGGGAACCTCACCTCGCAGGTGCGCAATATCGCCCAGGTGACGACCGCGGTGGCCCGGGGCGACCTGTCGCAGAAGATCGACGTCGACGCGCGCGGGGAGATCCTGGAGCTGAAGAACACCATCAACACGATGGTGGACCAGCTCTCCGCCTTCGCCGACCAGGTCACCAAGGTGGCGCGCGAGGTGGGTACCGACGGGCGTCTCGGCGGCCAGGCGCAGGTGCCCGGTGTGGCGGGCGTGTGGCGTGACCTGACGGACTCGGTGAACGGCATGGCCGGCAACCTCACGGCCCAGGTGCGCAACATCGCGCAGGTCGCGACCGCGGTGGCCCGGGGCGACCTGTCGCAGAAGATCACCGTGGACGCGCGCGGGGAGATCCTGGAGCTGAAGAACACGCTGAACACGATGGTGGACCAGCTGTCGTCGTTCGCCCAGGAGGTCACGCGCGTCGCCCGTGAGGTGGGCACCGAGGGCATGCTCGGAGGCCAGGCCGAGGTGCAGGGGGTCGCGGGCACCTGGAAGGACCTCACGCAGTCCGTGAACTTCATGGCGAACAACCTGACCATCCAGGTCCGCAACATCGCCGAGGTCACGACGGCGGTCGCCAAGGGCGACCTGTCGAAGAAGATCACGGTTGACGCCAAGGGGGAGATCCTCGAGCTGGTCACGACCGTCAACACCATGGTCGACCAGCTGTCCAGCTTCGCCGAGCAGGTGACCCGGGTGGCCCGTGAGGTGGGCACCGAGGGCATCCTCGGCGGTCAGGCGCACGTGCCGGGCGTCACGGGCATCTGGAAGGACCTCAGCGACAACGTCAACCTGATGGCCAACAACCTGACCATGCAGGTGCGGAACATCTCCCAGGTGTCGGCGGCGGTCGCCAACGGCGATCTGACCCGGCAGGTCACGATCGAGGCGCGCGGCGAGGTGGCGCAGCTCGCCGACACCATCAACACGATGGTCAAGACGCTGAGCTCGTTCGCCGACCAGGTCACCAAGGTGGCCCGCGAGGTGGGCACGGACGGCATCCTCGGCGGTCAGGCGCGGGTGCCGGGTGTGGCCGGCACATGGAAGGACCTGACCGAGTCGGTGAACGGGATGGCGTCGAACCTGACCGGCCAGGTCCGCAACATCGCCATGGTCACCACCGCCATCGCCAAGGGTGATCTGACGAAGAAGATCGACATCGACGCCCGCGGCGAGATCCTGGAGCTGAAGACGACGATCAACACGATGGTCGACCAGCTGTCCAGCTTCGCCGAGGAGGTCACCCGGGTGGCCCGCGAGGTGGGTACGGAGGGCCAGCTCGGCGGTCAGGCACGCGTGCGTGACGTCGACGGCACCTGGCGGGACCTGACGGAGTCCGTGAACGAGATGGCCGGGAACCTGACCCGGCAGGTGCGCGCCATCGCGCGCGTGGCGACGGCGGTGACCCGGGGCGACCTGAACCTGAAGATCGACGTCGACGCCTCCGGCGAGATCCAGGAGCTGCAGGACTACATCAACAAGATGATCGCCAACCTGCGCGACACCACGATCGCGAACAAGGAGCAGGACTGGCTCAAGGGCAACCTGGCCCGTATCTCCGCGCTGATGCAGGGCCGCCGGGACCTCGAGGACGTGGCCTCGCTGATCATGAGCGAGCTGACGCCGGTGGTCTCCGCGCAGCACGGGGCGTTCTTCCTGGCGATGCCGCTGGTCGACGGCAAGGACATGAGTGCCGAGAGCGAAGAGGCGTACGAGCTGCGGATGCTCGGGTCGTACGGCTATTCGATGGGCTCCATGCCGACGTCGTTCCGGCCGGGCGAGGCGCTCATCGGTACGGCGGCGGAGGAGAAGCGCACGATCCTCGTGGAGAACGCGCCCAGCGGCTACCTGAAGATCTCCTCCGGGCTCGGCGAGGCGCCGCCCGCGCAGGTGATCGTGCTTCCGGTGCTCTTCGAGGGCAAGGTGCTCGGCATCATCGAGCTGGCGTCCTTCACGCCGTTCACGCAGATCCAGAAGGACTTCCTCAACCAGATCGCCGAGATGATCGCGACCAGCGTCAACACCATCTCCGTCAACACCAAGACGGAGGTGCTGCTGAGGCAGTCGCAGGAGCTGACCGAGCAACTCCGGCTGCGGTCGGAGGAGCTGGAACAGCGTCAGAAGGCGCTGCAGGCCTCCAACGCCGAACTCGAGGAGAAGGCCGAACTGCTGGCCCAGCAGAACCGCGACATCGAGGTGAAGAACACCGAGATCGAGGAGGCGCGGCAGGTCCTGGAGGAGCGTGCCGAGCAGCTCGCGGTGTCCATGCGCTACAAGAGCGAGTTCCTGGCCAACATGTCGCACGAGCTGCGTACGCCGCTGAACTCGCTGCTGATCCTGGCCAAGCTGCTCGCCGACAACGCCGAGGGCAATCTCTCCCCGAAGCAGGTGGAGTTCGCCGAGACCATCCACGGGGCCGGTTCCGACCTGCTGCAGCTGATCAACGACATCCTCGACCTGTCGAAGGTGGAGGCGGGCAAGATGGACGTCTCCCCGACGCGCATCGCCCTGGTGCAGCTGGTGGACTACGTGGAGGCCACCTTCCGGCCGCTGACCGCCGAGAAGGGCCTCGACCTGTCCGTGCGGGTCTCGCCGGAGCTGCCCGCCACCCTGCACACCGACGAGCAGCGGCTGCTCCAGGTGCTGCGGAACCTGCTGTCCAACGCGGTGAAGTTCACCGACTCCGGCTCGGTCGAGCTGGTGATCCGGCCGGCCGGCACGGACGTACCGCTGGGCATCCGGGAGCAGCTGCTGGAGGCCGGGTCGCTGACCGACCCGGCCGGGCCGCTGATCGCGTTCTCGGTGACCGACACCGGCATCGGCATCGCGGCCAGCAAGATGCGGGTGATCTTCGAGGCGTTCAAGCAGGCGGACGGCACGACCAGCCGCAAGTACGGTGGCACGGGCCTCGGGCTGTCGATCTCGCGGGAGATCGCGCAGCTGCTCGGCGGTGAGATCCACGCACAGAGCGAACCGGGACGCGGCTCGACGTTCACGCTGTATCTGCCGCTGCACCCCAGCGAACTGCCGCCGCAGGGCTACCAGCAGTCCCTGCCCGCGCTGGAGGCCGGCGACCTGGTCGCCTCCCAGGCACACTCCCTGGAGCTGTCCGCGGTGGAGATCGAGACGCCGGCCGAGGTGAAGTCGTACCAGGAGACCCAGAACGGCGCCGCCGCGCTCTTCCGGCGCCGGCGCCGGGGCACCCCGGCGACCGAGCAGCACACCGAGCACTGGCCGGTCGCCGAACAGCAGGAGGCGCCGCAGGCGGGGGCCAGGCCGGTACGGTTCGGCGGGGAGAAGGTCCTGATCGTCGACGACGACATCCGGAACGTCTTCGCGCTCACCAGCGTCCTGGAGCAGCACGGCCTGTCCGTGCTGTACGCCGAGAACGGCCGCGAGGGCATCGAGGTCCTGGAGCAGCACGACGACGTGGCCGTGGTGCTGATGGACATCATGATGCCCGAGATGGACGGGTACGCGACCACCACGGCGATCCGGCGGATGCCCCAGTTCGCCGGGCTGCCGATCGTGGCGCTGACCGCGAAGGCGATGAAGGGCGACCGGGAGAAGGCGATCGAGTCGGGCGCGTCCGACTACGTGACGAAGCCGGTCGACCCCGATCACCTGCTGGCGGTGATGGAGCAGTGGATGCGCGCGGAATGAGCGGGGGCCGTCCCCGGACGGCCGGGACGGCCCGGTTCGGGTGAAAGTCGGGTGAAGGTGCCGGGAACCTTCGCCGTAGATCGGCGGTTGTTGCCGCAGGGTGGCCACAGGGGTGTGGAAGTGCGGGAATCGGGGAACCTTCTGGTCTCCCGCCGCGTTTCCGCTACGTGCACAGTGACATCGCGGTGACAGGGTGTGGCGACAGGCGGGGTGCGGCTACCATGACCGGCACAAGGACGGGCGGCGAAAGGGAGTCGTCCCCTGGGGCGGCGCCCGGTGTACCGCCGGGGCGAGGAGGGCGGGCCATGGTGCAGAAGGCCAAGATCCTCCTGGTCGATGACCGGCCGGAGAATCTGCTGGCGCTGGAGGCCATCCTCTCTGCGCTCGATCAGACGCTGGTGCGGGCATCGTCCGGGGAGGAAGCGCTCAAGGCACTGCTCACGGACGATTTCGCGGTCATTCTGCTGGACGTCCAGATGCCAGGAATGGACGGTTTCGAAACCGCGGCGCACATCAAACGGCGAGAACGGACCCGGGACATCCCGATCATCTTCCTCACCGCCATCAACCACGGCCCGCACCACACCTTCCGGGGTTACGCGGCCGGCGCGGTGGACTACATCTCCAAGCCGTTCGACCCCTGGGTGCTGCGCGCGAAGGTCTCCGTTTTCGTCGAGCTGTACATGAAGAACTGCCAGCTGCGGGAACAGGCGGCGCTGCTGCGGCTCCAGTTGGAGGGCGGCAACGGCAAGGGCGCCGTCGGCGGCGGCAAGGAGTCGGCCGGACTCCTCGCCGAACTGTCCGCCCGGCTGGCGGCCGTCGAGGAGCAGGCCGAGGCCCTGTCCAAGCAACTCGACGACGAGTCGGCGGACGCGGCCGCGGTGGCCACCGCGGCCCATCTCGAACGGAAACTGACGGGGTTGCGCCGGGCCCTCGACGCCCTGGAGCCGGGCACGGGCGGCGGAAGTGCCTCCATGCCGTCGCAGAACTGACGCCGCGGCGGCCGCGCTCAACGGTGAGCGAGCGTCAGCTCCAGGTTGACCCAAGGGCGACACGAACGGGTGAAGCTGTGGGCACACGTGTCCGCTGTCGTCTCCCCCGGTAATCTCACACCATGGCCTCACGTCCCTCCGCAGCCAAGAAGCAGCCCGCCAGGAAGGCGGCTGCTCCGGCGAAGGCACCGGCGAAGAAGGCCGCCGCGAAGAAAGCCCCGGCGAAGAAGGCGCCCGCCAGGAAGGCCGCGGCGAAGAAGGCCGTGCCCGCTCCGAAGCCGGCCCCCAGTCCCACCGGGGGCGTCTACCGGCTGGTGCGCGCCCTCTGGCTCGGCCTGGCGCACGCCGTCGGCGCCGTCTTCCGCGGCATAGGGCAGGGCGCCAGGAACCTCGACCCGGCCCACCGCAAGGACGGCGTCGCGCTGCTGCTGCTCGCCCTCGCGCTGATCGTCGCCGCCGGCACCTGGGCCGATCTGCGCGGCCCGGTCGGGGACCTCGTGGAGATCCTGGTGACCGGCGCCTTCGGCCGCCTCGACCTGCTGGTGCCGATACTGCTGGCGGTCATCGCCGTGCGGTTCATCCGGCACCCGGAGCAGCCGGAGGCCAACGGACGGATCGTCATCGGCCTGTCCGCGCTCGTCATCGGCGTGCTGGGCCAGGTCCACATCGCCTGCGGCTCGCCCGCGCGCAGCGCCGGCATGCAGGCCATAAGGGACGCCGGGGGGCTCATCGGCTGGGGCGCGGCGACGCCGCTGACGTACGCCATGACCGATGTCCTGGCCGTTCCCCTGCTCGTGCTGCTCACGGTCTTCGGGCTGCTCGTCGTCACCGCCACCCCGGTCAACGCCATCCCCCAGCGGCTGCGCGCGCTCGGCGTACGCCTGGGTCTGCTGTCCGATCCGGCCGGCGGCGAGTTCGACGAGTTCGGCGAGTTCACCGACGACGACGAGCGCTACGACGACCAGTGGCGCGAGGCGTTGCCCGCGCGCCCCCGCGGGCGCCGGAGCGCTCCTCAGGCGTACGACCCCGACAGCGCCGAGCAGGAGGCCATCGCCAAGCGCCGGAGCCGCCCCAGGCGCTCGGCCGTGCCGCAGCCCGCCATGGACCGGCAGCCGGACGCCGTGGACATCGCGGCCGCCGCCGCGGCCGACCTCGACGGCGCCGTCCTGCACGGCATGCCGCCCTCCAGGATCGTCGCCGACCTCACCCAGGGCGTCAGCGTGGGCGACCGTGAGGACACGACGCCCACACCCGTACCGTCCCCCACGCCGCCCCCGGAACCGGCCACCAAGCCCGTCCGGGCCCCCGCCGCACGCACCGAGCAGGGCAAGCGCACCGACGGCGCGGTCCCCGACCTCACCAAAGCGGCCCCCGAACCGCCCCGCGACCTGCCGGCGCGCGCCGAGCAGCTCCAGCTCTCCGGCGACATCACCTACGCGCTGCCCTCCCTGGACCTGCTCACCCGCGGTGGCCCCGGCAAGGCGCGCAGCGCCGCCAACGACGCGATCGTCGCCTCACTCACCACCGTCTTCACCGAGTTCAAGGTCGACGCGGCCGTCACCGGCTTCACCCGCGGCCCGACGGTCACCCGCTACGAGGTCGAGCTCGGCCCCGCCGTGAAGGTCGAGCGGATCACCGCACTGACCAAGAACATCGCGTACGCCGTCGCCAGCCCCGACGTGCGGATCATCAGCCCCATCCCCGGCAAGTCCGCGGTCGGCATCGAGATCCCCAACACCGACCGCGAGATGGTCAACCTCGGCGACGTGCTGCGCCTGGCGGAGTCCGCGGAGGACGACGACCCGATGCTGGTCGCCTTCGGCAAGGACGTCGAGGGCGGCTATGTGATGCACTCGCTGGCGAAGATGCCGCACATGCTGGTCGCCGGCGCCACCGGCTCCGGCAAGTCGTCCTGCATCAACTGCCTGATCACCTCGATCATGATGCGTGCGACCCCGGAGGACGTCCGCATGATCCTCGTCGACCCCAAGCGCGTCGAGCTGACCGCCTACGAGGGCATCCCGCACCTGATCACCCCGATCATCACCAACCCCAAGCGGGCCGCCGAGGCGCTGCAGTGGGTCGTACGCGAGATGGACCTGCGCTACGACGACCTGGCGGCGTACGGCTACCGGCACATCGACGACTTCAACCGCGCCGTGCGGGAGGGGAAGGCCAAGCCGCCGGAGGGCAGCGAGCGGGAGCTCCAGCCGTACCCGTACCTGCTGGTGATCGTCGACGAGCTGGCCGACCTGATGATGGTCGCGCCGCGTGACGTCGAGGACGCGATCGTGCGGATCACACAGCTCGCGCGCGCCGCCGGCATCCATCTCGTACTCGCCACACAGCGCCCGTCCGTGGACGTCGTCACCGGCCTCATCAAGGCGAACGTGCCTTCGCGGCTCGCCTTCGCCACCTCCTCGCTCGCCGACTCCCGGGTCATCCTCGACCAGCCGGGTGCCGAGAAGCTGATCGGCAAGGGTGACGGCCTCTTCCTCCCCATGGGGGCGAACAAGCCGACCCGCATGCAGGGCGCCTTCGTCACCGAGGAAGAGATCGCGGGCATCGTCCAGCACTGCAAGGACCAGATGGCGCCCGTCTTCCGGGACGACGTCACGGTGGGCACCAAACAGAAGAAGGAGATCGACGAGGACATCGGCGACGACCTCGACCTGTTGTGCCAGGCGGCCGAACTGGTCGTCTCCACGCAGTTCGGCTCGACCTCCATGCTCCAGCGCAAGCTGCGCGTCGGCTTCGCCAAGGCCGGCCGGCTGATGGACCTCATGGAGTCCAGGAACATCGTCGGGCCGAGCGAGGGTTCCAAGGCGCGTGACGTTCTGGTGAAACCCGATGAGCTGGACGGTGTGCTCGCGGTGATACGCGGCGAGTCTGAGGGGTAGGGATTCTTCCTACAAAGGAACGCGGGCCGTCCGGTGGCAGGAAGTGACCGGACGGTGGCACCGCCGTGATCCAGCCGTTAGGGACCGGCGGGCAACCGTTTCCCTTGGTCGCACGTCAAGTTGAGCGAGAGGGACAGGTGGGGGCTCCAGACTGGGGTCCGCGTCTGGCCCGCCATCGGTATGTCGGGCCATACCGATGGCGTAAAAGGCCCCACCGCCCGGTTGCCCCACCCTTTCTGACCCGCCCTAGACTGAACTCCAGCACAGGTGGCTAAACGCTCGAAAGGCGCCCCCGTGTCCATCGGCAACTCCCCTGAAGACGAGCGTCCGTTCTCCGACGTCTCCGAGGAAGCCCACACCTCCGTCGGCCGCGCACTGCGGCAGGCGCGTATCGCCGCCGGGCTCACCGTCGACGACGTCAGCAGCGCCACCAGGGTCCGCGTCGCCATCGTGCACGCCATCGAGGCGGACGACTTCGCCCCCTGCGGCGGCGACGTGTACGCCCGCGGGCACATCCGTACCCTGGCCAGGGCCGTCCGCCTCGATCCCGCCCCGCTGCTGGCCCGGTTCGACGCCGAGCACGGCGGACGCCCCGCCCCGACCCCGGCCGCCCCGCTGTTCGAGGCGGAACGTATCCGCCCGGAGCGGCGCGGACCGAACTGGACCGCGGCCATGGTCGCCGCGATCGTCGTGGTGATCGGCTTCGTCGCGTTCACGGCGGTCAGGGGCAGCGACTCCGGCAACGACGCCAAGGCCCAGGTCGCCGACGGGGCCACACCCGCCGCCAGCAAGGCCGAGTCGCCCACGCCCAAGAAGGACACGCACACCGGACAGAAGGCCGAGCCGTCCGACAGCGCGATCGCGGCCGCCCCCCAGGACAAGGTGACCGTCCAGGTCAGCGCCGTGGACGGACGCAGCTGGATCTCCGCCAAGGACCACAACGGCCGCATGCTCTTCGACGGACTCCTGAAGAAGGGCGAGTCCAAGACCTTCCAGGACAGCTCCAAGGTCAACCTCATCCTGGGTGACGCCGGCGCCATCCAGCTCTACGTCAACGGCAAGAAGATCGAGGACGACTTCCAGCCCGGCGCGGTGGAGCGGCTGACGTACACCAAGGGCGACCCCGAGGTCGGCTAGCCGGCAGGGCGCGAGCGGCCCGACAGGAGTCTCCGTACGGGGTTGGCCAAGATCGGCCAACCCCGTCGACGTGGGGTGTCAGCGGGACGAAGTAGTCTTGAGCCCATGCCTGAACGCCGTACCGTCGCACTAGTCACTCTCGGCTGCGCCCGTAACGAGGTGGACTCGGAGGAGCTCGCAGGCCGTTTGGAGGCGGACGGCTGGCAGCTCGTCGAGGACGCCGCGGACGCCGACGTCGCCGTGGTCAACACCTGTGGCTTCGTCGAGGCCGCCAAGAAGGACTCCGTCGACGCCCTCCTGGAGGCCAACGACCTCAAGGACCACGGCAGAACCCAGGCCGTCGTGGCGGTGGGCTGCATGGCCGAGCGGTACGGCAAGGAGCTCGCCGAGGCGCTCCCCGAGGCCGACGGCGTGCTCGGCTTCGACGACTACGCGGACATCTCCGGCCGCCTGCAGACCATCCTTTCCGGTGGCATCCACGCCGCCCACACCCCGCGCGACCGTCGCAAGCTGCTGCCGATCAGTCCGGCCGAGCGGCAGTCGGCGACCGACGTGGCCCTGCCCGGGCACGGCGCCCCCGCCGACCTGCCGGAGGGCCTGGCCCCGCAGTCGGGGCCCCGCGCGCCCCTGCGCCGCCGTCTGGACGGCTCCCCGGTCGCCTCGGTGAAGCTCGCCTCCGGCTGCGACCGGCGCTGCTCCTTCTGCGCCATCCCCTCCTTCCGCGGCTCCTTCGTCTCCCGGCGCCCGAGCGACGTGCTGAACGAGACACGGTGGCTGGCCGAGCAGGGCGTCAAGGAGATCATGCTGGTCTCCGAGAACAACACCTCCTACGGCAAGGACCTGGGCGACATCCGCCTGCTGGAGTCCCTCCTGCCCGAGCTGGCGGACGTCGACGGCATCGAGCGGGTGCGCGTCAGCTACCTGCAGCCGGCCGAGATGCGCCCGGGCCTGATCGACGTGCTGACCTCCACACCCAAGGTCGCCCCCTACTTCGACCTGTCCTTCCAGCACTCCGCGCCCGCCGTGCTGCGCAGGATGCGGCGCTTCGGTGACACGGACCGCTTCCTGGAACTGCTCGACACCATCCGCGGCAAGGCCCCCGAGGCCGGGGTGCGCTCGAACTTCATCGTGGGCTTCCCCGGCGAGTCGGAGGCGGACCTGGCCGAGCTGGAGCGCTTCCTGAACGGCGCGCGGCTGGACGCCATCGGCGTCTTCGGGTACTCCGACGAGGAGGGCACGGAGGCGGCGACCTACGAGCACAAGCTCGACGAGGACGTCGTCGCCGAGCGGCTGGCGCACATCTCCCGGCTGGCCGAGGAACTCGTCTCGCAGCGGGCCGAGGAGCGCTTCGGCGAGACGGTGCGGGTCCTCGTGGAAGCCGTGGACGAGGAGGAGGGCGTGTACGGGCGTGCGGCGCACCAGGCCCCGGAGACGGACGGCCAGGTGCTGCTCACCAGCGGCGCGGGCCTGAGGGTCGGCCGTATGGTCGAGGCGAAGGTGGTCGGCACCGAAGGTGTCGACCTGGTGGCCGAGCCGCTCGACGGCTCGCTCGCGTGTACCGAGGAGGCGGGGAGATGACCGGAGTCCCGGCGTCCGCCGCGGGCGGCTCCTCCGGCGCGCAGGGCGCCGCGGGCCCCGCCGGTACTCCCGGTGCGGCGGCCGGCCCGGGCTCCGGTACGGCCGCTTCCGGGACCGCCGGTGGTGCGCAGGGCGGCACCAAGTCGGCCCGGGGCGGGAAGCTGGCGGCCGCGGCCGTCAACCAGGCCAGCGTCTGGAACGTCGCCAATCTGCTGACGATGCTCCGGCTGGTTCTGGTGCCCGGCTTCGTCGCCCTGATGCTGGCCGACGGGGGGTACGACCCGGCGTGGCGCTCGCTGGCCTGGGCGGCCTTCGCCATCGCCATGATCACCGACCTGTTCGACGGCCACCTGGCGCGTACCTACAACCTCGTCACCGACTTCGGGAAGATCGCCGACCCGATCGCCGACAAGGCGATCATGGGGGCGGCGCTGGTCTGTCTCTCGGCCCTGGGCGATCTGCCGTGGTGGGTGACGGCCGTCATCCTCGGCCGGGAACTCGGGATCACGCTGCTGCGATTTCTGGTCATTCGCTACGGCGTCATCCCGGCGAGCCGGGGCGGCAAGCTGAAGACCCTCACTCAGGGCGTGGCCGTGGGCATGTACGTGCTGGCGCTGACGGGGTGGCTGGCGACCCTGAGGTTCTGGGTGATGGCCGTGGCGGTCGTTCTGACCGTTGTGACCGGTCTCGACTATGTGAGACAGGCCATCGTGCTGCGTCGGCGGGGAATCGCCGAGCGCCGGGCGGCGTTGGAGGAGTCGGAAGCGTGAGTTCCCTGGCCGCTGAAGTGGTGCGACTACTGACGGTGAAGGGCGAGACGGTCGCCGTCGCCGAGTCGCTGACCGGTGGCCTGGTCGCGGCGGAGATCACGGCCGTTCCCGGGGCGTCCAAGGTGTTCCGTGGTTCGGTCACCGCCTACGCCACCGACCTGAAGCACGGGCTCCTGGGTGTCGACGCCACACTGCTGGCCCAGCAAGGGGCGGTGGACGCGCAGGTCGCGGCGCAGATGGCGGCCGGAGTCCGGAAGGCGCTGGGCGCCGACTGGGGACTGGCGACGACCGGAGTCGCCGGCCCCGACCCGCAGGACGGACAGCCCGTAGGGACTGTCTTCGTGGCCGTGGAGGGGCCGTTCGGCACCGGTTCCGGTTCTGCCGGTGGCGGAAAAGTCGTGGCTCTGAGGTTGAACGGCAACCGTGCGGAAATTCGTATGGAGAGTGTACGGAGCGTACTCGCACTGCTCCTGGAGCGGCTTGCGAGCGAACACAGTGGGAATGAGCGGGCACAGGATACGGAACGGAACGGGGGGTTTTGATGTTTGCAGCCCTGAGTGAACACGACATCGCTCCCCGCACGGCCGCGGCGCGAGGCGGTACGGTGGGGCGAGAAGGATGCGGCTACGCGGTCCGAGGAGGGAGCCACCGATGATTCTGCTCCGTCGCCTGCTGGGTGACGTGCTGCGTCGGCAGCGCCAGCGCCAGGGCCGTACTCTGCGCGAAGTCTCCTCGTCCGCCCGAGTCTCGCTCGGCTATCTCTCCGAGGTGGAGCGGGGGCAGAAGGAGGCTTCCTCCGAACTGCTCTCCGCCATCTGCGACGCGCTGGACGTACGGATGTCCGAGCTCATGCGGGAAGTGAGCGACGAGCTCGCGCTCGCCGAGCTGGCCCAGTCTGCTGCGGCCACCGAGCCCGTACCCACGCCGGTTCGCCCGATGCTGGGTTCCGTGTCGGTGACCGGTGTGCCACCGGAACGGGTGACGATCAAGGCGCCCGCCGAGGCGGTGGACGTCGTCGCCGCCTGACGCGACACGTGCGAGGCCCCGGCCGGGGCCGTCTCCGGGGAGACCCGGAGGGTCCCGGCCGGGGTCTTCGCGCGCCTGACTCCGTCCTGACTCCGTTTGCAGGTACCCGCCGGCGCCGTCATCGTGGAGGGACGTGACGGGGCCGAGGCATCGGAGGGTGCGCATGTCCGTCGTGAAGAGCCCGCTGTCCGACGCGGACCTGAAGACCGTGGCGGAGGCGTTGCAGGGCGCACTCGTGGACCTGGTGGACCTGGCGCTGGTGGCCAAGCAGATCCACTGGAACATCGTCGGTCCCAGGTTCCGTTCCGTCCATCTCCAGCTCGACGAGGTCGTCGACTCCGCGCGGATCCACTCCGACACCGTGGCGGAACGGGCGTCGACACTGGGCGTCCCGCCCGACGGGCGGGCGGCGACCGTGGCCGCAGGCAGCGGCATCGGCGCGGCCCCCTCCGGCTGGGTCAAGGACGCGGACGCGGTGCGGACGCTCGTGGACGCGCTCGGCGCGGTGATCACGCGCATGCGGGGCCGGGTGGCGGCGACCGGCGACCCGGATCCGGTGTCCCAGGACATCTTCATCGCCATCACCGCGGACCTCGAGAAACACCACTGGATGTTCCAGGCCGAGAACGCGTGAGCGGCCACGCCCACGGAGGCGGCCATGGTGGGGTCGGCAGTACGCCGGGGGGTCGTCCTGGGGCTCGGGGCGGTGTGGTGGTGGGCCGTGGTGCGGCTCGCCCTGGGAGACGGGGACGTGATCGAGGGGGCGGTCGCCGCCGGGGGCTGGGGACTGAGTCTGCTGCCCGTGCACTGCGTGCCGAAGGGGCGGGCGGCCGACGCCCTGGGGGCCGGCCGGTGGGCGGCCGCCTGGCGGGCGGGACACCTCACCAGGGCATCGCGACCCCGCCGTTCGGACGCAGGATCTGGCCCGTCGTGAACGACGAGGCGTCCGACGCCAGGTACAGCACGGAGTGGGCGACGTCATCGGCCTCGCCGACCCGGCCCAGCGGGGACATCCGGGCCATCAGGGCTTCCGGGTGCCTCGGCGCCGGGTCGTCGTGGTGGTCGGTCATGGGCGTGCGGATCCAGCCCGGGGCGACCGCGTTGACACGGATGCCGTGCCGGCCGATCTCGCTCGCCAGAGTCCTGGTCAGCTGGACCACGGCCGCCTTCGCCGCGCCGTAGCAGAGCAGCCCCGGCCCGCCGGTGTCGATCGCGCCCGAGGCCATGGTGATGATGCTGCCCCGGATGCGCCGGGCGAGCATCAGCCGTGCCGCCTCCTGGCAGGCGTACAGCACACCCTTGAAATTGACGTCCAGCACCCGGTCGAGGTCCTCGTCCCGCGTCTCGAGGACCGGGCTGCTGTGCATGACGCCGGCGATGGCCGCCATCACGTCCAGCCGGTCGCAGCAGCGCACCGCCTCGCCGAGCCGGGCACGGTCGGTGACGTCGACGAGGTGGGTGCGGGCGGTTCCGCCATGGTCCTTGATCAGGTCCGCCGTCTCGTGCAGGCCCCGCGCGTCCCGGTCGGCGCAGTGCACCGTCGCGCCTGCCTCGGCGAGCAGGACGGCCGAGGCCCGGCCGATGCCGCTGGCGGCGCCGGTGACGAATGCGGTGCGTCCGGTGAGGTCGTACGCCTTGACGGGCATGCGTCGACGGTACGAGCGTTGCTGACGGGCCGTCAATTGGCTGTGCGTCGATAGCGGTCCCGCCACTTCTGCGGCCCTCCCGCTGCCGGAGCCGGACCCCGCTGGCAGGTGGGGCACCAGTAGGTGGGGCGTTCCTGGGAACCGTCGCCCTGGTCGGCGACGCGGACCGACGTGTGGCAACGCAGGCAGGGGCGGGGGGCCCGGCCGTACACGAACAGGTCGGGCCGGTGGAGGCCCGTGGTCTGCCGGACCGGGCGGTCGCGGTTCGTTTCGAGGAGCTTCTTGGCGAGGGCGGGCAGCTGGGCGGCGCGGTCCGCCGGGAGCGCCCCGACCGGCAGCCACGGGGTCACGCCGAGCAGAAAGCAGAGCTCGGACTTGTAGACGTTGCCGATGCCGGCGAGATTGCGCTGATCGAGCAGGGCCTCGCCGAGCGGCCGGGCGGGGTCCGTGAGCAGGTTGGCCAGGGCACGTTCGCCGTCCCAGTCCGGGCCGAGCAGATCGGGGCCGAGGTGGCCGACGACGCGCTCCTCCTCCGAGGTGCGCAGCAGCTCCAGGACCGGGAGGCGGTAGCCGACCGCCGCGTGGTCGGCGGTGGCCAGGACGGCCCGGATCTGGTGCGCGGGGCCACCCCGCCAGCGCTCGTCCGTGCCGTACACCTTCCAGGCGCCCTCCATACGCAGATGCGTGTGGAGCGTCAGCCCGCCCTCGATCCGGGTGAGCAGGTGCTTGCCGCGCGGGACGGTGTTCAGGACGGTCCGGCCGACGAGATCGACCGTGGCGTACTTCGGCACCCGGAAGTCGCTGCGGGTCAGCACCTTGCCCGCCAGCGCGCCGTGCAGCCGCTTCGCGGCCTGCCAGACCGTGTCACCTTCGGGCATGCGTCAAGGGTGCCACGGCGGGGTGACGTGCGCCGGACCGGGCGGTCGCCCAGCGGATCACGCCCTGAGCCGCAGGCCGCGCGGGGTGGCGATGAATCCGGCTGCCTCCAGGAGAGCGCCCGTGGGAGAGGTGAGGGCCGAAGCGCCGTTGACGCGCTCCACCGTGACCGTGCCGAGGGTGCCCGCGCGGGCGGCCGCCGCCAGGGCGCCCGCGGCCGCGCGCAGACGGGGGTCGTCGGCCGCCTCCGTGTCCGGTGCGCACGGCCAGGCCAGCAGTGTCTTGCCGCCGCGCTCCATGTACAGCGTCAGCTCACCGTCGACGAGCACCACCAGGGAGCCCGCCTTGCGGCCCGGTTTGTGCCCCGCCCCGGCCGGCGGCTCGGGCCAGCCCAGGGCCGCGCCGTAGGCGTTCGCCGGGTCGGCGGCGGCCAGGACGACCGCGCGGGAGTCGGGGGCCGGAGCGGTACGGGTACGGGGCGCGCCGTAGCCGGAGCCGTACGGGGAGGCGGGAGGGGCGGTGGGCCCGCCGCGAGGACCGCCGTGGCCGGGCGAGGAGAGGTCGGAGGCGGCGTCGCGTGGGGAGACGTAGTCGCCCGGTGCGGTGCGGTGATCGGTCGGCCAGTCGAAGTTGGCGGTGAAGTCGGCCGTGAAGTCGGCGGTGTCGTGCTCGCCCCCGCCCCGGCCGAAGGGGTCGGGGACCGTGCGCCCGTCGGACCCGACCGACGGCTGGACCGTCCCGGCTCCGCCGAATCCCGTGCCGGGCAGGCCTTCGCCCCGCTCGCGCGCGTTGGACACCGCTCGCAGGCGGTCCACCGCTCCGTCCATCGCGAACTGCGCGGCGCCGAGTCCCTCCACCACGTAGCCGCGCCGGGCCTGACCGCTCTCCTCGAAGGCGGACAGGATCCGGTACACGGCCGAGAAACCGCCCTCGACGCCCTCCGCGGCGACCGCGCCCCGGGTGACCACGCCGTGCCGGTCGAGGAGGGCGCGGGCCAGGGCGTGGGCGCGCACCGTCTGGTCCGGCTCCCGCTGGGAGAGCAGGGACCAGCGGCCCGCGACGGTCGGCGGCCCGCTGCGGGAGGCGGGGCGGGCGGCGGCCGTCAGCGAGCCATAGCGCCCGCGTGGGACGGCGCGCTTGGCCCGGTGAGCGGTGGCGCCCGCGGTACGGCCGGAGCCCAGCAGCGAGCGCAGCGGGGCGAGGGTGTCGTTGGTGAGCCGCCCGGACCAGGCCAGGTCCCAGACGGCGTCGGCCAGTTGCGGGTCGGTGGCCTCGGGGTGGGTGGTGGCCCGGACCTGGTCGGCGATCTGGCGGAAGAACAGGCCGTATCCCCCCGAGAGGGCGTCCAGGACGGACTGGTGAAGGGCCGTCAGTTCCAACGGGTGGGGCGGCGGCAGCAGCAGCGGGGCCGCGTCGGCCAGGTACAGGGACACCCAGCCGTCCTTGCCGGGCAGCGCGCCCGCGCCCGCCCACACCACCTCGCCGGCCGCGGTCAGCTCGTCGAGCAGCGACGGGGTGTAGTTCGCCACGCGGGACGGCAGGACCAGTTTCTCCAGGGCGGAGGCCGGGACGGAGGCGCCCTGCAACTGCTCGACCGCGCGCACCAGTCCGTCGACGCCCCGCAGACCATGGCCCTTGCCGATGTGCTGCCACTGCGGCAGGAACTGCGCCAGCGCGGCCGGCGGGACCGGCTCCAGCTCGTGCCGCAGGGCCGCCAGGGACCGGCGGCGCAGACGGCGCAGCACGGCGGCGTCGCACCACTCCTGGCCGATGCCCGCGGGATGGAACTCGCCCTGGACGACACGGCCGGTCCCGGCCAGACGCTGCAGCGCGCCCTCCGTGACCGCCACGCCCAGGCCGAAGCGGGCCGCCGCCGTGGCCGACGTGAACGGGCCGTGGGTGCGGGCATGGCGGGCCAGCAGATCACCGAGCGGGTCCTTGACCGGTTCGGTGAAGGCCTCGGGGACGCCGACCGGCAGCGCCGTGCCGAGGGCGTCGCGCAGGCGGCCCGCGTCCTCGATCGCCGCCCAGTGGTCGGCGCCGGCGATACGGACCCGGATCGCCCGGCGGGCGCCGGCCAGTTCCCGTGCCCAGTGCGGCTCGGCGCCCCGCTCGGCCAACTCGGCGTCGGTGAGCGGCCCGAGCACCCTCAGTACGTCCGCGACGCCTTCCACGTCCTTGACGCGGCGGTCCTCGGTGAGCCACCGCAGCTCCCGCTCCAGCTCGGCCAGCACCTCCGCGTCGAGCAGCTCGCGCAGCTCGGCCTGGCCGAGCAGCTCGGCCAGCAGCCGCGAGTCCAGCGACAGCGCGGCGGCGCGGCGCTCGGCGAGGGGGGAGTCGCCCTCGTACAGGAACTGGGCGACGTACCCGAAGAGAAGGGAGCGGGCGAAGGGCGACGGCTCCGGTGTGGTGATCTCGACCAGGCGGACCTTGCGGGACTCGATGTCACCCATCAGCTCGACGAGCCCGGGAACGTCGAAGACGTCCTGGAGGCACTCGCGGACCGCCTCCAGGACGATCGGGAAGGAGCCGAACTCACTGGCGACCTGCAGCAGCTGGGCGGCACGCTGACGCTGCTGCCACAGCGGTGTGCGCTTGCCCGGGTTGCGGCGGGGCAGCAGCAGCGCGCGGGCGGCGCACTCGCGGAACCGGGACGCGAACAGTGCCGAGCCGCCGACCTGGTCGGTGACGATCTGGTCGACCTCTCCCTTGTCGAAGGCCACGTCCGCCGCGCCCACGGGGGCCTGCTCGGCGTCGTACTCCGTGCCCGGGGCACCGGCTTTCGCCGGGGCCTGGTCGAGCAGCTCCAGACCCATGAGGTCGGCATCCGGCAGGCGCAGCACGATCCCGTCGTCGGCGTGCATGACCTGGGCGTCCATGCCGTACCGCTCGGACAGGCGGGCGCCGAGCGCCAGTGCCCAGGGTGCGTGCACCTGGGCGCCGAAGGGGGAGTGCACCACCACACGCCAGTCGCCGAGCTCGTCGCGGAAGCGCTCCACGACGATCGTGCGGTCGTCCGGGACGTGGCCGCAGGCCTCGCGCTGCTCGTCCAGGTACGACAGGACGTTGTCCGCCGCCCATGCGTCGAGGCCGGCCGAGAGGAGCCGGAGCCGGGCGTCGTCCTTCGGCAGCGAGCCGACCTCGCGCAGGAACGCGCCCACCGCGCGGCCCAGTTCCAGCGGACGGCCCAGCTGGTCGCCCTTCCAGAAGGGAAGCCTGCCGGGCACGCCCGGCGCGGGGGAGACCAGGACGCGGTCGCGTGTGATGTCCTCGATGCGCCAGGAGCTGGTGCCGAGCGTGAAGACGTCGCCGACCCGGGACTCGTAGACCATCTCCTCGTCGAGTTCACCGACCCGGCCGCCGCCCTTCCTGGGATCGGAACCGGCGAGGAAGACGCCGAAGAGCCCGCGGTCGGGGATCGTGCCCCCGGAGGTGACGGCGAGGCGCTGGGCGCCCGGCCGGCCGGTGACCGTGCCCGTCACCCGGTCCCACACCACGCGCGGGCGCAGTTCGGCGAACGCGTCGGAGGGGTAGCGGCCCGCGAGCATGTCCAGCACGGCCGTGAACGCCGACTCGGGGAGCGACGCGAACGGGGCGGCGCGGCGGACCATGGCCAGCAGGTCGTCGAACTGCCAGCTGTCCAGCGCCGTCATCGCCACCAGCTGCTGCGCGAGGACGTCCAAGGGGTTGGCGGGCACCCTCAGGGACTCGATGGACCCGGAGCGCATCCGCTCGGTCACCACGGCGGCCTGGACCAGGTCGCCACGGTACTTGGGGAAGACCACGCCGGTGGAGACCGCGCCCACCTGGTGTCCCGCGCGGCCGACGCGCTGGAGGCCGGAGGCCACCGAGGGCGGGGACTCGACCTGGACGACGAGATCGACGGCGCCCATGTCGATGCCCAGCTCCAGACTGGAGGTGGCGACCACGGCCGGGAGCCGGCCGGCCTTGAGGTCCTCCTCGACCAGGGCACGCTGTTCCTTGGACACCGAGCCGTGGTGGGCGCGGGCGATGACCGGGGGCGCGCCGTGGGCCGCGCCGGAGCCGCCCATGAGCTCGGCCGGCGAGTGGTGTTCGTCCAGTGGCTCGCCGGTCGCCCGTTCGTACGCGATCTCGTTGAGCCGGTTGCACAGGCGCTCCGCGAGCCGGCGGGAGTTGGCGAACACGATCGTGGAGCGGTGGGCCTGGACCAGGTCGGTGATCCGCTCCTCGACGTGCGGCCAGATGGACGGCCGCTCCGCGCCCTCGCTCCCGTCGGCGACCGGCGAGCCGCCGAGCTCGCCCAGGTCCTCGACCGGGACGACGACGGAGAGATCGAACTCCTTGCCGGACTCCGGCTGGACGATCTCCACCTTGCGGCGGGGCGAGAGATAGCGGGCCACCTCGTCCACCGGGCGGACCGTCGCGGACAGGCCGATACGGCGGGCCGGCCTCGGCAGCAACTCGTCGAGGCGCTCCAGGGAGAGCGCGAGATGAGCCCCGCGCTTGGTGCCCGCGACCGCGTGCACCTCGTCGAGGATCACCGTCTCCACGCCGGTCAGCGCGTCCCGCGTGGCCGACGTCAGCATCAGGAACAGGGACTCCGGGGTGGTGATCAGGATGTCCGGCGGACGCGTGGAAAGGGCACGGCGTTCGGCGGCCGGGGTGTCGCCGGAGCGGATGCCGACCTTGACCTCGGGCTCGGGCAGGCCGAGGCGCACCGATTCCTGGCGGATGCCGGTCAGGGGGCTGCGCAGATTGCGCTCCACGTCGACCGCGAGGGCCTTCAGCGGAGAGACGTACAGCACGCGGCAGCGTTTTCTCGGGTCGGCCGGGGGAGGCGTCGAGGCCAGCTGGTCCAGGGCGGCGAGGAACGCGGCCAGTGTCTTGCCGGAGCCCGTCGGCGCGACCACCAGTACGTCCGATCCTTGTCCGATGGCCTGCCACGCCCCCGCCTGGGCCGCGGTGGGCGCGGAGAAGGCCCCCGTGAACCAGCCGCGGGTCGCGGGGGAGAAGCCGTCGAGGGCCCGGTGTGCGGAGCTGACCATGCGTCCATCCTGCACCCCGCCGCTGACAATCGCCCTGACCTGGGAAGATGCCGGGCATGCGCCCGCCCCCGGGTGCCCGGGGCGCCGGATCAGCCGATGTAACGGCCGTAAGCCCTCAGCGTCCGCAGGGCGTCGATCGTCACCATCGGCCGGGCCTCCAGGACGGTGCCCGGAGCCCACTGGCGCCACCGGACGGGCCAGCCGCCGTCGTCCTGCTGGGCGGCCGCGAGGAAGTCCAGGGACCGGGCCATCTCGTCGTCGGTGAACCACGCGCGCGCGAGGGAGTGCGGGGTCCGGGCGAAGTCGTGCGGGAAGTGGTGCTCGCCCGGGGCGTAGCCGGGGGCGACCGGGTACGCCTCGAGGTGCTCCGGGTCGAGCGCGGCGAGCCGCTGCTCGCGCACCAGGCGGCCGAGGCGGTCGGCGGCCTCCTCCGCCCGCGGACGGTCGGGCGCCGAGTCCAGGAAGGCCACGGCCGCCTCGATCTCGTAGGGGTGGGACTTCTCCAGGGACTCCACGGCCTGCCAGCAGAAGTCGGTGGCCCGGAACAGCCAGGCGTGCCACACCGCATTGCCGTGCAGCAGGCCCACCACCGGCCCGGTGGCGAGCAGCGCGCTGGGCGGGTCGTCGACGACGGGGATGAACGGGGCCGCCGGATAACCGCGCTGGCCGGGATGGACGGCGGGCAGGGCGCCGTCCGCGGTGGAGACGGAGGTCAGGTAGCGGCACACGCGCTCCACCCGCTGCCCGCCGCATCGCCCGATGGCGTCCAGGACGCGCAGGGCGTGGCCGGTGTGCAGGGGCTGGCTGACCGGTCCGCGCAGGTCGGGTTCCAGTGCGTGGCCGTACCCGCCGTCCTCGTTGCGGTACGCGTCCAGAGCCGTCTCCACCGGATCGGCGCCGCCGTTCAGGAAGTGGTACGCGAAGAGGTGCTGCTCGAGCACGCGCGCGGTGAGCCAGACGAAGTGTTCGGCGCGGAACAGCGGGGAGCGCGCCGACGGCGTGGGAGGGAGTGGGGAAGCTCCTGTTTCGGGCATGCGTCAGACCGTAGGGCGGAAAGCGGTCTCGGTGAGCGGTCCCGGTCGGGGCCCACCCCCGGGGCGGGATACTGGAGTCATGCGGTTGACGGTCTTCTGGCAGCGGATGGCGGAACACTTCGGCGCGGGGTACGCCGACACCTTCGCGCGCGACCACGTGATGGCGGAGCTCGGCGGGCGCACCGTGCACCAGGCGCTGGACGCGGGCTGGGACGCGAAGGACGTGTGGCGCGTGGTCTGCTCCGTCATGAACGTTCCGGGGGAGAAGCGCTGATCCTGTCACGAAGATCGCAGGGGAGTGCCGGGTTGTCGGCGGCGTGGGCGAGACTTGCACCGTGGCACCCACTGACGACACAGGGCGGACCGCCCAGCAGGCACCCCCGTCCGGAATGACGCCCCCCGCCCCGAGGTCCCCGGCCGAGGGCGTGGCCGGGGCGGGCGCCCGCATGCCGCGCTGGCTGCCGCGCGCCATGGTGCTCGCGCTGGCCCTGATCGCGGCCTTCCAGCTGGGCAGCTGGGCCTTCCACCAGCTGACCGGCCTGCTGATCAACATCCTCATCGCGTTCTTCCTGGCCCTCGCCATAGAACCCGCGGTGAGCCGGATGGCCGCCCGCGGTATGCGCCGCGGGCTCGCCACCTTCCTGGTCTTCCTCGGTCTGATGATCCTGACCGCGGGGTTCGTCACCCTGCTCGGCTCGATGCTCGCGGGCCAGATCATCAAGATGGTCGAGGGATTCCCGCAGTACCTCGACTCGGTCATCCACTGGGTCAACCAGACGTTCCACGCCAAGCTCAGGCGGGTCGACGTCCAGGAGGGCCTGCTGCACTCCGACTGGCTGCGCAAGTACGCGCAGAACAGCGCCGCCGGAGTGCTCGACGTGTCCGCCCAGGTGCTCGGCGGCCTGTTCCAGCTGCTGACGATCACCCTGTTCTCGTTCTACTTCGCCGCCGACGGTCCGCGGCTGCGCCGGGCGATCTGCTCCGTGCTGCCGCCCGCCCGCCAGACCGAGGTGCTGCGCGCCTGGGAGATAGCTGTGGACAAGACCGGCGGCTATCTGTACTCGCGCGGCCTGATGGCGCTCATCTCGGGGATCGCGCACTACATCCTGCTCGAGGCCCTCGGCGTGCCGTACGCGCCCGTGCTGGGCGTCTGGGTGGGGCTGGTCTCCCAGTTCATCCCCACCATCGGTACCTATCTGGCGGGCGCGCTGCCCATGCTGATCGCGTTCACCGTCGATCCCTGGTACGCGGTCTGGGTGCTGGTGTTCGTCGTGATCTACCAGCAGTTCGAGAACTACATGCTGCAGCCGAAGCTGACCTCGAAGACCGTCGACATCCATCCGGCGGTCGCCTTCGGTTCGGTCATCGCGGGCACCGCGCTGCTCGGCGCCGTCGGCGCGCTGATCGCCATCCCCGCCGTCGCCACGCTCCAGGCCTTCCTGGGCGCGTACGTGAAGCGGTACGCGGTCACGGACGATCCCCGGGTCCACGGGCACCGCAGACGGGGATCGGGCGGGCCGGGCATGCTCGCTCGAGCACGGCGGCTGTGGTCGGGGCAGCCGGGGACAGGGCAGTCGGAGACGAGGGAGCAGGGGGCGAGGGAGCCGGAGACGGAGGACGCCGCGGACGGGGGCGGCTCGTCGCTCAGTACGTGAGAACCGCCCACACTCCCGCGCCGGCCACCGCCGCCGCGTAGCAGCCCACCGCCGTCATGACGAGCCGCCGCCGGACCCGCTCGCTCCAGGAAGTGCGGGACAGCAGCCAGGCCAGCGCGGGCAGCACCAGGACGGCGTGCAGGCTCACTCCGTGCAGCGGCTTGAGCGGGGCCGTCGAGTGGTAGGCCGCCTCCTGGTGGCCGGTCCGGGTGAGCACCACACCGCGCGCGATCATCGCGGCGCCCGAGGCCAGTGCCACGAGCAGGATCGCGAACCCCGACCGCACCGCGAGCGCCATGCCGGCGGGGCCGGCCGGAGGGTGCCGGAAGGACGCTACGGCGAAGACGGTGAGCAACACCACCAGGACGGCGCCGCCGACGGCGAGCGTCATCGACACCGCCGTGTCGAAGGGCGTCTCCGTGTTCAGGTGCGAGGGCACCCGGCGCCACGCCTGAAGGGTGATGCCGCCGACCTCCACCACGCAGTCGGCGGCGAACACGGCGAGCAGGACGGTACGCAGCCGTGGATCGACGCGCAGGTACGACGTGACCCAGGTGACCGTGGTCAGCGTCACCCCGAAGGACAGCCCGAAGGTGACGGGCTTGCGCCAGGAGACCGGTCCGTCCCAGGGGCCGCCGTCGACCGCGAACACCAGCAGGTGCGCGAGACCGGAGAGGACCAGGAGCACACCGGTCGCGTGCCAGAGGCGCTCGGCCGGACGGGGTTTCTTCATGGCCCAAGACTCCCGGGGGCACCGCTCACGGTCGTCGTCCGGACGGAGGCACCCCTCGTACGCCCGGCGGAGCAGGTGGCGGGCCGCCGCGTGGTCAGCCCTGCGGATCCCGCGGCTTCGCCTCGGCCTCGCGCAGCCCCTGGTCCCTGAGTTCGGTACGCGCCTCCGTCCGACGGCCACGGGCGATGTAGTCGCGAACGACCAGTTCGACGGCGTCCTGCGGCGACCCGACGCCTGCCAGAACCATCACTTCCACGACCAGTTCGGCATCGAGACTGATGCTGACCTTGGCCACGGCTTTCCCCTTCCTGTCGCGTTGGACAGACAGTAGAGGTCCGCGCGGCCGCGTGGAGCGCTTGACACAAAAATCGAACATCCATTCTCATGGAAGCTCAGGCGAGGCTCTGCGTGGGGGATTTCAGCATGTTTCGGGTTGAGATGTCCCGCAGTTATCCACAGGCCGGACCGGCGTCGGGGCGCATTGTCAGTGGCAGGCGTTAGCGTCTTTGACGTGAAGCGATCGACTCAAGCAAACCGGGTGGAACCCATGGCAGGAACCGACCGCGAGAAGGCGCTCGACGCCGCGCTCGCACAGATTGAACGGCAATTCGGCAAGGGCGCGGTCATGCGCATGGGCGAGCGGTCGAAGGAGCCCATCGAGGTCATCCCGACCGGGTCGACCGCGCTCGACGTCGCCCTTGGCGTCGGTGGCCTGCCGCGCGGCCGTGTGGTGGAGATCTACGGTCCGGAGTCCTCCGGCAAGACCACCCTGACCCTGCACGCGGTGGCGAACGCGCAGAAGGCCGGCGGCCAGGTCGCCTTCGTGGACGCGGAGCACGCCCTCGACCCCGAGTACGCGAAGAAGCTCGGCGTGGACATCGACAACCTGATCCTCTCCCAGCCGGACAACGGCGAGCAGGCCCTGGAGATCGTGGACATGCTGGTCCGCTCCGGCGCCCTCGACCTCATCGTCATCGACTCGGTCGCCGCGCTCGTCCCGCGCGCGGAGATCGAGGGTGAGATGGGTGACAGCCACGTCGGCCTGCAGGCCCGACTGATGAGCCAGGCCCTGCGGAAGATCACCAGCGCGCTCAACCAGTCCAAGACCACGGCGATCTTCATCAACCAGCTCCGCGAGAAGATCGGCGTGATGTTCGGCTCCCCGGAGACCACGACCGGTGGCCGGGCGCTGAAGTTCTACGCCTCGGTGCGCATCGACATCCGCCGTATCGAGACCCTGAAGGACGGCACGGAGGCGGTCGGCAACCGCACCCGCTGCAAGGTCGTGAAGAACAAGGTCGCGCCGCCCTTCAAGCAGGCGGAGTTCGACATCCTCTACGGCCAGGGCATCAGCCGCGAGGGCGGCCTGATCGACATGGGAGTGGAGCACGGCTTCGTACGCAAGGCAGGTGCCTGGTACACCTACGAGGGGGACCAGCTCGGCCAGGGCAAGGAGAACGCGCGCAACTTCCTGAAGGACAACCCCGACCTGGCCAACGAGATCGAGAGGAAGATCAAGGAGAAGCTGGGCGTGGGCGTGCGGCCGGCGGAACCCGCCGCCGAGCCGGGCACGGACGCCGCGGCCGGTGCCGCCACGGACGACGCCGCCAAGACGGTGCCCGCCCCGGCGGCCACCAAGGCCACCAAGCCCAAGGCCGCCGCCGCCAAGAGCTGACCCGTGACACGACGAACCGACTGGGCCGAGTACGAGTACGCCACCCCTGGTGCCCCACGGGGGAGGGGCACCAGGGGCGACGCGGGCGCCGCCCCGGACGGTGACGGCGGTTACGCGGACGACCCGGCCCACGAGGACGACGGCTCGCCCGGTACCGGGTCCCGTGGTGCTCGTGGGCCCCGCCGGCGTGGCTTCGGGGAGCCGTCCGCGCCCGGGCAGGACGAAGACGCCCCTTCCTCGTCGAGGGCCGAGCGGGGGGAGTCTTCAGGGGACCCGGTCGAGCGGGCACGGGCGATCTGCCTGCGCCTGCTCACCGGGACCCCGCGCACCCGCAAGCAACTCGCGGACGCCCTGCGCAAGCGGGAGATCCCCGAGGAGGCGGCGGAGGAGGTGCTGTCGCGGTTCGAGGAGGTCGGGCTGATCGACGACGGGGCGTTCGCGGGCGCCTGGGTGGAGTCCCGGCACCACGGCCGAGGGCTGGCACGGCGCGCGCTCGCCCGGGAACTGAGGACCAAGGGCGTCGACTCGGCACTGATCGACGACGCGGTGGCACAACTCGACTCCGAGCAGGAGGAGGCGACGGCCCGCGAACTCGTCGCACGCAAGCTGCGTGCCACCCGCGGCCTCGACCGGGACAAGCGCATCCGCCGTCTCGCCGGCATGCTCGCCCGCAAGGGATACCCCGAGGGCATGTCCCTCCGAGTGGTCCGGCAGGCGTTGGAGGAGGAGGGCGAGGACACGGAGTTCCTCGAGGGCGAGGGCTACTGAGCCGCGTCCGGCGGGCGGCGGCGGACACCCGAGCGGTACCTCCTCGGACAGCGCGGACCGTCGCCTTCCTCGTCGGCGACGGCCCGGCGTCCCGGCACGCGGGGTGGGGTTAGCCCCCTTCGAAGACGCCGGAGCACCGCAGTGTGTGAACACCGGTGCGTCGACCGTGTACGCATGATGCTGCGCTACCGGGATTCATTCGCAGTGCTCTGGCATTCATGCCGGGGTGAAGCGAATCCCGGGGTTGCGACGCCGAGCGTCACGGTGGCGTTCCGGCGGAGCCGGACCCTGCTTCGTGACGGTGACGGGTCGCTCAGGGTTCCGGCGGTGACGGTGGCGACGGCGAAGGAGTAGGCCGCCCTGACGTCACCCGGCGGGGGACACCACCGGCAGCCCCGCCGCCCGCCACGCCTGGAACCCGCCGACCAGGTCGGTGGCCCGGTGCAGCCCCAGCCGGTGGAGGGAGGCGGCGGCCAGACTGGACGCGTAGCCCTCGTTGCAGATCACCACGATGTTCAGGTCGTGCCCGGTCGCCTCGGGGACGCGGTGACTGCCCCGGGGGTCGAGGCGCCACTCGAGTTCGTTGCGCTCGATGACCAGGGCGTCGGGAATGAGGCCGTCCCGGTCGCGAAGGGCGGCGTACCGGATGTCGACCAGCAGCGCCGCGCCCGACTGCGCCGCCTCGTACGCCTCTCGCGCCTCGATGCGCCGGTAGCCGGCGCGTACCTGCTCCAGCACCTCGTCGATGCCGGGCGGTCGCTCACCCGCACTGCTCACTGCCAGTCCTCGGGACGTTCCACCTGCTCCAGTCGCAGCAGCTGTCCGGTACGACTGTAGCGTCGGATCTGTGGCAGCGGCGGGTAGTAGGCGTGCACGGAGATCGCGTGTCGCTCGGTGGACTCGTTGAGCACCTCGTGGACGTGGTGGCGGCCGAAGGCACGGCCCTGACCGGCCGGCAACCGCCGCTCACGGTCCACGCCGTCGGTGAGCTCCAGGGTCTTCCAGCCGTCGCTGGGCAGCCGGGCGGCGAGTGAGTTCTCCTTCAGCTCGCCCGACGCGGTGAGGAACGCGCCGACCGAGTCGGCGTGGTCGTGCCAGCCGGTGCCGGTGCCCGGTGGCCAGCCGATCAGCCAGGCCTCGCTGCCGCCGGGGCCCTCGAGCCGCACCCAGGTGCGGCCCTCGGGATCGAGCGGAAGGGAGGCGATGAGCTCGGCATCGGCGGCCGTACGCCGTGCGAAGTCGAGGAGGTCCGCCTGCGTGGGTGCCGTAACGGCCGCGGACACGGGGGAGGAGACAGACACGTGCACCGTCCTGAGAAGCGTTCGCCGAAGGGGCGCACGACGGCGCCCGGAAAGAAAAGGGGATGCGAATTCAGCAGGACGGACGACACACGCAGCCCGCATAGCGGACGAGGTCCATATGGACCCTCCGCCACAGGCGCACATCGGTGTCGGTCATGGCTCGGAGTACACCATCGGTGGCACCCGCCGGTCAACTCACAGTCACTATGTGGACCGGAGTGTGACCGTAAGTGTGCTCAACGCGCGCCGGAGCCCGCCCTGGCCTGCGCTTCCGCGCCGGTGTCCGCATCCGCTTCCGCTTCCGGGTGCGCCGGGCCGCCCACCGCCGTCTCCGCCGCCGAGTACAGATCCGCCGGCCGGACACCGCTCAGCGCGGACACCAGGTGGCCGTCGGGGCGCACGAGCAGCACGCTGTGCGCGGGGGCGCCCGGGTAGTCCTCGGCGACCAGCAGTTCGGCGGGGTGCGGCAGCGCGGTCACCGCGGCCGCGAGACGGGGCATGACGCCGGCGGTCACCCAGTGCTTGCGGTCCCAGACCCCGGTGCCGGGAGCGATCAGCACGACCAGCAGTACACCGCGGCCGAGCCGGTCCCTCAGCCGTACGAAGGTGCCGTCCTCCGCCGTCACCCGCACGTCGCTCACCTGTTCGCCAGGTGCGGTTTCGACGGCGATCTCTCCCTCCAGGTATCCGGGCGCGAGCGGCGAGTCGGCGTACGCTCCCGGCGCACCGAGCGCTCCGCGCCCCAGGTGACCGTCCGTGAGCAGCACGTCGTGCCCCCGGGCCGTGCCGGGGACGTACGCGCGCAGCCCACCGCCGCCGCGCAGCACCGGCAGCGCCTGGTCGGCGGCGCGCAGCCGGGCGGCGATCACGGCCCGCCGCTCCGTCTGGTAGCTGTCGAGCAGCGGCTCGTGCGGGCCGTGGTGCCAGACCCGTCCCAGCTTCCAGGCGAGGTTGTCGGCGTCCCGGAGGCCTTCGTCCAGCCCGTGGGTGCCCAGCGCGCCGAGCAGGTGCGCCGCGTCCCCGGCGAGGAAGACCCGGCCGACGCGCCACCGGCGGGCCAGCCGGTGGTGCACCGTGTGGACTCCGGTGTCGAGGAGTTCGTACGGCGGTGTGGTGCCGTCCGTCCAGCCCGCGAGGGTCTCGCGGACTCGGGTCACCAGCAGCTCGGGCGTGACCAGGTCCTTGCCCGGCGGCAGCAGCCAGTCCAGCCGCCACACCCCGTCCGGGAGCGGGCGGGCGGTCACCTCCCCGGCCGACGGCCCGGACGTCCGCCACGGCGGCATCCGGTGGAGCACCGCCCGGCCGGGCCACGGAAGTTCCGTGCGCAGGGCGGCCACGGCGTGCCGCTCCACCGCCGTACGGCCCGGGAAGCGGATGTCCTGGAGCTTGCGCACGGTCGAGCGCGGGCCGTCGCAGCCGACCAGGTAACTGCCGCGCCACCAGGTGCCCTGCGGACCCCGGGTGCGCGCGGTCACGCCCGAACGCTCCTGCTCGATCGAGTCGAGGCGGCTGTCCACGGCGAGCTGCACGAGCGGCTCGCGCGCGAGGGCGGCGCGCAGTGCGCCGGTCAGCTCGTGCTGGGCGATGTGCAGCGGGGCGGGGCCGGCGACCTCGTCACGGGCTGCCCCCTCCCCGTCGGACCCGGCGTCCTCCGCCTCGCCGGCCTGCTCGACCGGGTGGTCGAAGACGACCTCACGCATCACCTGCTTGCGCCGCAACGACCGCCATCCGGCCCAACGGATCCCCCGCTCGCCGAGGGGGACGCCGGTCAGCCGCTCCATCAGCGCGGCGGTGTCCTCACGCAGCACGACCGTGCGCGCGAGGCGTGGTTCGTCCTTGCCCGGGCCCTCGTCGAGGACCACGCTCGGCACCTGCTGGCGGGCCAGTGCCAGGGCGAGCGTGAGCCCGACGGGCCCCGCTCCGACGACGATCACCGGATCCACGACGCGGCGCCCCCTGCCCGTGGCTGTGCCCTGACGGGCGTAGGTGAACAGGAAGGTGGAGCGGGGTGCACGATCACACAACGTATGCAACCCATTGGCGGTGTTTGCGTCAAGCGACGGAGGCAGTGGCGATCATGCCACTGCCTCCGTCGGGGGAGTCGTGTCGCCCGATGGGGCGTCAGAGTGCGCCGGTGCCAATGCCTCCCGCACCCCCGGCGCCCGTCCCCGCGGTGCCCCCCACCGACGCGTCGTTCGGCGCCAGCACCGCACCCGTGGACTTCTTGCCGCGCCGGAGCCGGCCCTCCAGCCAGGTCGCGAAGCTCGTGAGCGAGAAGTTGATCGCCAGGAAGATCAAGGCCACCACGATGAGGGACGGGATGGTGTTGCCGTAGTAGCCGATCATCGTGTTGGCCGAGGCGAGCAGCTCGGGGAAGGTGAGGACCGCGCCGCCCAGAGCCGTGTCCTTGACGATCACCACGAGCTGGCTGACGATCACCGGGAGCATGGCGGTGACCGCCTGCGGCAGCAGGACGAGCCGCATCACCTGGTTCTTGCGCAGCCCGATCGCCATCGCGGCCTCGGACTGCCCCTTCGGCAGCGAGAGGATGCCGGCCCGTACGACCTCCGCGAGGACCGACGCGTTGTACAGCACCAGGCCCGTGACGACCGCGTACAGTGGACGGTCGTCCGTACTGATGTCGGTGTAGTCGGCGTACAGGGCGTTACCGAAGATCATCAGGACCAGTACGGGGATGGCCCGGAAGAACTCGACCACGACCGAAGCCGGTACGCGGATCCACACGTGGTCCGAGAGCCGGGCGATGCCGAAGACGGCGCCCAGCGGCAGCGCGATGACCATGGCCAGCGCCGCGGCCTTCAGCGTGTCCTGCAGACCCGGCCAGAGGTACGTGGAATAGGCCTCGCCGTGGAAGAACGGCTTCCACAGTGCCCACTCCAGCTGTCCCTTGTCGGAAAGGGAGCTGACGACCCACCACACGACGGCGGCGAACGCGACCAGGAAGCCCGCCGTGTACAGAATGTTGCGCCGCTTGGCGCCGGGACCCGGGGCGTCGTACAGGACCGAGCTCATCGCTTCACCGCCACCTTCTTGCCCACCCAGCCGAGGATCAGACCGGTCGGCAGTGTCAGGCAGCAGAAACCGAGGGCGATGACGGCGGAGATCGCCATCAGCTGCGCCTCTTTGTCGAGCATTTCCTTCATCACGTACGCCGCCTCCGCCACGCCGATCGCGGCGGCCACCGTCGTGTTCTTCGTCAGCGCGATCAGGACGTTGGTCAGCGGACCGACCGCGGCCCGGAACGCCTGCGGCAGGACGACCAGTCCCAGTACCTGGGTGAAGCTCAGGCCGATGGCTCGGGCCGCCTCGGCCTGCCCGACCGGGACGGTGTTGATGCCCGAGCGGAGCGCTTCGCACACGAAGGCAGCGGTGTAGGCGGTCAGACCGAGCACGGCCAGGCGGAAGTTGACGATCTTGGGGTCGTCTCCGCCACCGAGCGTGACGTTCAGCGCCTGATTGAGACCGAGCGAGGTGAACAGGATGATCACCGTGAGCGGGATGTTCCGCACGATGTTCACATAGGCGGTCCCGAAGCCGCGCATCAGCGGTACCGGGCTGACCCGCATGGCGACCAGTAGCGTGCCCCAGATCAGGGAGCCCACGGCGGACAGCAACGCCAGCTGCACCGTCGTCCAGAAGGCTCCCAGCACGTCGTAACTGTCAAGAAAGTCGAACACGATCTCCCGCGCTTCCGCGTGTAGGGACGCCCCCGGTGCGCCGCCGCCGGACGGCGCACCGGCGGGCACTGCCTCAGCTCTTGATGTCGCCGATCTTCGGGGCGGGCTCGTTCTTGTAGTTGGCGGGACCGAAGTTCTTGTCCACGGCCTTCTGCCACTCACCGCTGGAGACCATCTCCTCCAGCGCCTTGTTGATCTTGGCCTTGAGGGCGCTGCCCTTCTTGACGCCGATGCCGTAGTTCTCGTTCGTCATCTTCAGGCCGCCGAGCTTGAACTTGCCCTTGAACTGCGACTGGGAGGCGTAACCGGCGAGGATCGAGTCATCGGTGGTCAGGGCGTCGATGGCCTTGCTCTGCAGACCGGTCAGGCAGGCGGAGTAGGTCGGGTACTCCTGGAGCTTCGCCTTGGGCGCGAGCTTGTCGTGGACGTTCTGCGCCGACGTGGAACCGGTCACCGAACACAGCTTCTTCTTGTTCAGGTCGGAAGGCGACTTGATGCTGTTGTCGTCCGCACGGACCAGCACGTCCTGGTGGGCCAGCAGGTACGGGCCGGCGAAGTCGACCAGCTTCTGGCGCTCCGGCGTGATCGAGTACGAGGCGGCGATGAAGTCGACGTCACCGCGCTGCAGCATGGTCTCGCGGTCGGCGCTCTTCGACTCCTTCCACTCGATCTTGTCCGCGCTGTAGCCGAGCTTCTTGGCAACGTACGTGGCCACGTCGACATCGAAGCCCGAGTAACCCTGCGGCGTCTTCTGGCCGATGCCGGGCTGGTCGTACTTGATGCCGATCGTGATCGTCTTGCCGCCGCCGGAGGAACCGCCACCCTCCTTGTCCTTCTTGTTCTCGCCACATGCCGTGGCGGACACGGCGAGAGCGAGCACGACGGCCGAGGCGGCGGTGACCTTGCGGAGCTTCATGGTGAACTTCCTTCGAATCGTGAGGAGCTGCGGGCCCTCGGCCCGGGTGACGCGGTTCTCGGGGCGCGAAGGGCGCCGTCAGTGGTGCAGGATCTTCGACAGGAAGTCCTTGGCACGGTCGCTGCGCGGAGCGCTGAAGAACTGCTCGGGCGCAGCCTCTTCGACGATGCGGCCGTCCGCCATGAAGACCACTCGGTTTGCAGCCGATCGTGCGAAGCCCATCTCGTGGGTGACGACGATCATCGTCATGCCGTCCCGGGCGAGCTGCTGCATGACCTCGAGGACCTCGTTGATCATCTCCGGGTCGAGGGCGGAGGTCGGCTCGTCGAACAGCATGACCTTCGGGTCCATCGCCAGGGCCCGGGCGATCGCGACGCGCTGCTGCTGGCCGCCGGAGAGCTGCGCCGGGTACTTGTCGGCCTGGGTGCCCACACCGACCCGGTCGAGCAGGGCGCGGGCCTTCTCCTCGGCCTGCTTCTTCTCCGCCTTGCGGACCTTGACCTGGCCCAGCATCACGTTCTCGAGCACCGTCTTGTGCGCGAAGAGGTTGAAGGACTGGAAGACCATCCCGACGTCCGCACGCAGCCGGGCGAGCTCCTTGCCCTCCTGGGGCAGGGGCTTGCCGTCGATCGCGATGGTGCCCGAGTCGATGGTCTCGAGCCGGTTGATGGTGCGGCAGAGGGTGGACTTGCCGGACCCCGAGGGCCCGATGACCACGACGACCTCGCCGCGGGTGATCGTGAGATCGATGTCCTGGAGCACGTGCAACGCGCCGAAGTGCTTGTTGACGCTCTTCAGGACGACCAGTTCGCCGGTCGCGGCCGTGTCCTGCTCGGCCACCGATACTTCGGTCATCGCTTTCAGGCTCCGTCCTCCTCGGTTTCGCAGGACAGTAGTGACGCCTGGTGACCTGCGTCATTACATCTGAGGGGAATCTGAGCATCACGATCCGATAGCAATCGGACACGTGTCGTAGCAGCTCCACGGGTGTGCGTATCGGCCGGGTAACGGAAGTCGCGGGCAACCGGAACCCTCTTGACGCCGTTGTCGTCCATCAGCGTGACTGCCTTGGTGCACGCGCGTGTGCGCGCGAATTCTGCAGACCTGGACAACGACCATGCGAACCGGAGGGGGCCGGGATGAGACTGCTGCTCGTCGAGGACGACAACCACGTGGCTGCCGCGCTCTCCGCGGTCCTCAAGCGACACGGTTTCGACGTCACCCACGCGCGCAACGGCGAGGAGGCCCTGCAGGCCTTCGTCCCCGAATGCGCCGGCTTCGACGTCGTCCTGCTCGACCTGGGCCTTCCCGACCAGGACGGATACGAGGTCTGCAGCAAGATCCGCAAGCGCACCAGCACACCGGTGATCATGGTGACCGCGCGTTCCGACGTGCGCTCCCGCATCCACGGGCTGAACCTCGGTGCCGACGACTACGTGGTGAAGCCCTACGACACGGGGGAACTGCTCGCCCGGATCCACGCCGTCAGCCGGCGCACCGTCCACGAGGACGCCGAACCGGGCGGCGACAGCACGCTGCGCCTGGGTTTGGTCCACATCGAACTGCCCACCCGCCAGGTCAGCGTGGACGGTTCGGTGGTCCAGCTGACCCGCAAGGAGTTCGACCTTCTCGCCCTGCTCGCCCAGCGCCCCGGAGTGGTCTTCCGGCGGGAGCAGATCATCAGCGAGGTCTGGCAGACCAGTTGGGAAGGCACGGGACGCACTCTCGAAGTGCACGTGGCCTCCCTGCGCGCCAAGCTGCGCATGCCCGCCCTGATCGAGACCGTACGCGGCGTCGGCTACCGCCTCGTCGCACCGGCCGCCTAGCGGGGACGGGTTGCGCACCAGGCTGCTGCCGCTGCTCATCGTCCTGATGGCGGCCGTACTGCTCGCACTCGGGTTCCCGCTCGCCCTCAGCGTGGCCGCGGCCCAGCAGCAGCGCGTGGTCGTCGACCGGATCGACGACACGGCCCGCTTCGCGGCGCTCGCCCAGTACGTCACCGACGGACCCAGCACCTCCCTGCGCACCAGCGTCGACGAGCGCGGGGAGGCCCTGCGCCGGGAACTCGTGAGCTACTACGGCGTCTACGGTATTCGCGCGGGCGTCTTCTACCGCGACGGCTCGGCCATGGCCAACGCGCCCGACGACTGGGTCCTGCCGGACCGGGGCGAGACACGGGAAGCCTTCCAGGAGGCCCTGCTCAGCCGGCGCAGCCACGACCCGAAGCAGGTGTGGCCCTGGCAGCGCACCCGCCTCGTCGTCGCCTCGCCGGTGATCCGGGACGGTGACGTCGTGGCCGT
Source organism: Streptomyces sp. NPDC001348 (assembly GCF_053597535.1). Lineage (NCBI taxonomy): Bacteria > Bacillati > Actinomycetota > Actinomycetes > Kitasatosporales > Streptomycetaceae > Streptomyces > Streptomyces sp. NPDC001348. The sequence continues at coordinate 39,725 of NZ_JBSFIK010000027.1, forward strand.
GGTGGTCACCGACTCGCCCACCGGGGCGATGCGCTCACGGACCCTGCACGGCTGGCTGGTCATCGGCGCCGGCGAGGCCGCCGCGATGCTGCTGGCCGTCGGCGCCGCGCTGCGACTGACCGGCTGGGTGCTCCGGCCCGTACGGATCCTCGACGCCACCACCCACGACATCGCCACCGGACGCCTGAAGTCCCGGGTGGCGGTGGGCGGCGGCCCGCCGGAACTCAGGCGGCTCGCCCGGTCGTTCAACGAGATGGCCGACAACGTCGAGGACGTGCTGGAGCAGCAGCGCGCCTTCGTCGCCGACGCCTCGCACCAGTTGCGCAACCCGCTCGCGGCGCTGCTGCTGCGCATCGAACTGCTCGCCCTCGAACTGCCCGAGGACAACGAGGAGATCGCCTCGGTGCGGACCGAGGGCAAGCGCCTCGCGCAGGTCCTCGACGACCTGCTCGACCTGGCGCTGGCCGAGCACGTCGAGGCGGACATCCGGCTGACGGACATCGGCCGGCTGGCCGCCGAGCGGGTGGCGGCCTGGGCACCGGCCGCCGAGGCCAAGGGCGTCCGGCTGTCCGGCGACTGCCCGCCCACCACCGGCTGGGCCGATCCGATCACGCTGTCCAGCGCACTGGACGCGGTGATCGACAACGCGGTGAAGTTCACCCCCGAGGGAGGCACGGTCGAGGTGACCGTCTCCTCCGCCGGGGACATCTCGGCCGTACAGGTCGAAGACACCGGACCCGGTCTCACCGACGAGGAACTCGCCCGGGTCGGCGACCGCTTCTGGCGCAGCGGCCGTCACCAGAACGTCAAGGGCTCCGGCCTCGGCCTGTCCATCAGCCGCGCCCTGCTCATGGCGGCCGGCGGCTCGATCGCGTACGCCCACCACGAGCCGCAGGGGCTCCGGGTCACGGTGACGGTGCCCAGGACCAGGGGCGACTCCTGAGCACCGGCGGCTATGGCTTCATCGACCGGTAGTAGCGCCGCGCGCCCTCATGCAGGTCCAGGGGGTCGGTGTAGATCGCCGTCCGCAGATCGACGAGCTGGGCCGAATGGACGTGGTTCCCTATGCGGTCCCGGCTCCTGATCACGACACGGGTGATCCACTCGGTGAGCCGGGGATCCACGTCCCGGCGGGTCATCAGGACGTTGGACACCGCGATGGTCGGCACGGTGGAAGTCTGCCCGAGGGAGCGATAGGCGGACTCGGGCATGTTGGTCGTCCGGTAGTAGCGGGCGGCCTCCCCCTGGGCGTGCAGCCTGGTGACCACCTTGCCCTCGATCGGAATGAACCGGAAGGGGAACTTCTTGGACAGCGTGACCAGTCCGTCGGTGGGCAGCCCGCCCGACCAGAAGAACGCGTCGATCCTGCCCTTGCGCAACCCGTCGGGCCCGGTGTCGATGCCGTCGGACATCGGGGTGATGTCCTTGACCGGGTCGATGTCCGCCGCCTTGAGGACCCGGGTCGCGATCAGCCGGACACCTGACTTCGGCCGTCCGACGGCGACCCGCTTGTGCCGCAGGTCCGCGACGGTCCTGATGTCCGAGTCGCGCGGCACGATCAGCTGCACGTAGTCGTCGTAGAGCCGGGCCACGCCGCGCAGCGTGCGGGCGCTGCCGGGGTGGTGCAGCTCGTACGTCTCCACCGCGTCGGCCGCCGCGATGGTGAAATCAGCGGTCCCCGCGGCGACGCGCTGCACGTTCTGCTGTGAACCGTCGCTCTCCTTCAGCTCCACCTTCAGCCCCGGCATGTCCTTTCCGAACTCGGTGCGCAGCTGCTCGCCGTAATCCTGGTAGACGCCCCGGGGCGTGCCGGTGCTGAAGACGATCGTCCCGCTCGGCGGGTCCTCACCCAGAGGCAGCAGCCACCACAACAGCAGCCCGACGACCACGAAGCCGGCCGCCGCGCCCTGCAGGGCCCGGCGCCTGCCGATATGGGGGAACACCTTGGACATGCGCGCGATCCTGCCAGCCCGTCCACCGTCCTGACCAGGGCGGGGCGGGCGGCGGGGACTGCAGCCGACGGTCGTTAGAGTCGCCGTATGAGCTCATCGCCCGCCGACCTCGTCCGTCAGTTCCACCTCGCCTTCGGCCTCGACGCCCGCGCCACGCCGACGGAGGTGTCCCCGGAACTGGCCGCGCACCGCGGGGAACTGCTCGCCGAGGAGGCCGCGGAGGTCGCCGAGGTGGCGGTCACCGGGCCGCTCGACCGGCTCGCCCACGAACTGGCCGACGTGGTCTACGTGGCGTACGGGACGGCGCTGGTGCACGGCATCGACCTCGACGAGGTGATCGCCGAGATCCATCGCGCCAACATGAGCAAACTGGGCCCCGGCGGCCAGGTGGCCCGCCGTGCCGACGGCAAGGTCCTCAAGGGCGAGCACTACCGGGCGCCGGACGTGACGGGCGTGCTGCGCCGCCAGGGCTGGCCCGCCGACGGCGCCTGACGGGGCCTGGGACAGGGCCTGGCCGCGATCCGGCGGTCGTGATTCATCACCGGGGACCGAGCGTGACGCCGAGCATGCCGTGGCCGGTCACCGCGAAGGCGGTCATGCCGTCACCTCCTTCCGGTCGGCCGCCGGACCGACCGGGCGCCGGCTCCGGTCGACGGCAGCCCTTGCTCGTCGTCCCTACCGTCGGTGGCGCAGGCCGAGCCACTCCGCCAGTGTCCGCAGAAGAGCGACGAGAAGGGCCACCACCTTCGCCTCACGGCGTCGCGCGACCGGGACGTGACTTCGTGGCTTGAGCGAGCCGGTACTCATCGCCTGGCCCGCCACGGTCTTACTCGGCGTCGGCCGCCGGTCGTCCGGTGGAAGGTTGTCGACGACGGCGTCCGCACCGACGTCCGACGGGACGTACCGCATGTGCGTCCAGCCGCAGGTGACCACGGCGGCGGCCGAGCCGGTACGGACGCGGTCCCACAGGTCGTGGCCCGCCGTCGGCGGCCAGAGCCGCACCGTTCCCGAGTGCACGGTTCGCGGTGTTCCCCGCCGGGGTGGTCCGGGCGCGGGGGCAGTCCCGGATCCGGGGCCGTCCCACGGAGGAGGTGCTCCTTCCGAGCGGCGCGAGGAGGCCGCCCGGGTGTCCCACACCTCCGCGAGCCACGTCTCGTACACGGGCGCGGCCCACCGCCCTGCCTGGCGACGCACCGTGGGGAGGTCGGGGACCCACGGCAGGCGGCCTTCCCCGGCAGGTGGCGCGAACCAGCCGACGAACGTGTAGAGCGCGCGTCCGCCCGAGGACGGGTCTCCGGGCAGGGACACGGAGTGCATGGTGGCGCTGATGTCCCTGGCCATGCACGCCATGCCCACGAGACGGCCCTGCCCGCACTGCGCCAGCAGGAAACGAGGGGCGTCCTCCAGACCGTCGCCGCCGGCGACCACCGCGGCGACGGCGTCCGCCAGCCACCTGCGGTCCGGGCACGTCTCGGGAGTCACCCGCCACCACGTGTCCGAGACGGACGTCCGGCCGTACACCACGGGAGCCCAACTCCGCTCCCCGGTCGCGCCGTCGGCCGTCAGCGGCTCAGGCACGCGTGTCGCCGCCCTCGTCCGCGGGGACGCGTGGAAGGCCGGACTCGGCGCCGTTCGTGACGCGTTCCTCGATCCACCTCCCGAGATCCTTGCGTTCGCCGTCCAGGAAGACAGGAACCTCGTCGATCTCCTCGGCGACCCAGCGGAACTGCTGCTCGACGCGCCGGCTGTCGGCCTCCAGACGCCGGATGCCCGCCTCGGCCTCGGCCAGCTCCTCCTCCCGCCTGCGGCGGCGGAAGCGGTAGGAAATCGCGCCCACGGCGCCCCCGGCGATGGTGCCGAACACGGGGGTTCCCAGCACGGTTCCCGCGGCGGCCCCGCCGACCATCGACGTGATGACCCCACTGGTGCCCTTCAGGTCCCGCTCGGCCGTCTCCTGCCGCTCACGCCCCTTGGCCTCGATGCTCGCGAGGCGTTCGTGGTACTCGCGGTAGATGAAGACCGACAGCGAGAACAGCATGGGGATGTGCACCCGCTGCGGCGAAACGGCGGTCGGGTCCACCTGATGGCCCGTGGCCTCGGGGAACACGCCGATACGCACCGGACAGACCATGGTGAGCATCCCTGGTCCGAAACACACGGGCAGCAGAGCCCGGACGTCCGTCACGACCCGTTCCTGCTCGTCGCCGCCCCCGGCGGCGGCCTTGATGCGATCGGACTTGGTGACCAGGACGACGAAGCTCGGGAAGTGCCTTCCCTGCTCACGCCGCCGGGCGCAGACGTGCTGAACGAGGTAGGACAGGCGCCGGATGCCGAGCCCGTCCATGACGTCCAGACGGTTCGCCGGTGTCAACGCCTCCCGCAGCCAGAACCCGTCGAGGACGAGGTAGATGCTGTCGCTGTCGACGAGCTCACCGAGCAGCGACTGCGTGTCGGGGTGGTCGTCCTTGTCCTCGAGCAGGCCGGACATCGCCGCGCCCCGGTAGTCGGTCCAGGTGAAGCGCAGCAGGTCGTCGGCACCGTTGCGCAGGGTCATGGGGTAGCTGTGCGGCCGGGCGTCCGTCGGCTTGGGCATCTTGCCCTCCTTGCGGAGGATCTCCCAGCCCAGTCCGAGCCTCGCGTCCGTGTCGGGCGTGTCGGCCGTCAGGTAGTAGCCCTGGTGACCGAACTGCCCGGACGACATGACGTGATACATGCCGTGCAGGAAGGTGGTCTTGCCCGACGCGTCCTTGCCGATGGCGGTGATGGAGACGTTTGGCGCATCCATGTGCGTTCCCCCCAGTGGTCTGCGCTTCGTGCTGCCCGACGGCTCAGCCGAGAGGTGAGGCGTCGGGACGGTATTCCAGGCCCCGCTCCATGCCCGTCCGGGCCGGTGAGCGGGCGGGTGTGCGGCGTGCCGGAACGGTGAACCCGGCGTAGGCGGAGCCGGGCGGGACCAGCGTGCTCAGCTCCGCCAGGCGGTGCAGATGACGGTCGTGGACCAGCGGCCCGCCGACCGCGGCCTCCAGGAGCTCCGTGAACGGAACGTCCCCGCGCGCCTCGTCGTGGCCGGCCAGCAGGGACAGCGCGAGCAGGAGGTCGTCGTCCGCCGTCCCCGCCCGCCCCGACTGGTCGTGGGCCCCGGCCGTGCGCCAGACCCTCGCGACCCGGCCGAGAAGATGATGAGCGGGATCACGCACGGCGTCCAGGGGGATGCGCTCGTCCGGGAGCCAAGCAGCCCCGGCCATTCCCGCGGCGCGGGCCACACGGTCCGACTGTTCGTCGTACGCCGGGGTGTTCATCAGGTGGTACGCGTCGACAGCCGCCATGACGCTGATGGTGATCAGGCGTGCCGCCAGTTCGTGGTTGAGCTCGAGCAGTCCGCCGGCGTCGTCCGGTGACGGCAGGGTGAAGACGCCGCGTCCGCCGGCCCCGGCCTCCAGCTGTGCGATGTCCTCGGCCGTCCACTCCTCGGCCCTCGGGTAGCGCAACGCTCCCACCTGGCGCACCTCGCTCAGCGGGGTGAGGGCGTCCGGGACGAGGTGGCAGCCACCGATCCCGACGCTCAGGAACTCGCGATCCACGCCGAGCTCGACGACGACCGCGGGCAGGCCGGCCAGATCGCCCCGGTAGAGATCGGCGTCCGGCCACCGCAGCGGCCTCTGGGCCGGGCAGATCTTCGCGGCATGCGTCTCGTCCTGGTACTTGGCCAGGTCCGCCCGGACCCGCTCGCTCAGACCCGCCCAGGGCGTGGGCCGGCCGGGGGCGGCGTCCACGGGCGACAACAGGACGAGGAGCGGCCGGTGACACGGGTCGGGGTACGTCGCCAGGAAGCTCTCGCGGAGATGCCCCGGACCGTGGTCGAACGGGTAGTGCGCGTCGCGCTCCGCGATCCTGCGCAGCTTGATCTGCCTCTCGTGCGCATCGTCCGCCTGTTCGATCTTCAGGCGCCGTTCGGCCGCCGCGACCTGCTCCCGGTGCAGCCGCTCGGCACGCGCCTGTTCCTCCCGGAAGGCCCGTTCCACTCGGGCCAGTTCGTCCTGGCGGTTGCGTTGCCCGGTCTGCCGGGCCAGGGATACCAGGCCGCTGCCCGCGGCGTTCAGCCCGGCCAGGGCGATCTGCCGCCGGAAGGCCAGGGACGCCTGTTCCGCCGCGAAGGTCTGCTGTTCGAACTGCCGGTCGAGCGCCACGTCGGCCGAGTTCTGCGCTGCCACGTACTGCGCCCCGAACCGCACGGCTCCCTGCAGGAGCTGCGAACCGGCCTGGGTCAGCACCGCTGCCAGAACCTGCGTCACCATCAGGGCCACCCCTCCCCGGCCGTGTTCACGTACGGCTCATTGCTGGTCGGTGCTCTCCTCGTACGCCCATCCGGCGTACGCCGTGGCCCGGTCGTCGTACTCCCGCGCGTGCTGGGACGCCGACGCGGCGGCGTCCGCACGGCCGGCCGCCTCCTCCGGGTCACCGGCACCTGCCTCGAACTCGGCCCGGCTCCCGGCGTCCCCCGCCCGTACTTCTTCGTACCGGCCCCAGTCCGCGGCGTGCGCGCTCCGGCCGGCGTACTCCTCGGACCGGTCCCCGTCGTTCATGGCCCGTCCCCCTCACCGCTGCCGTCGCGGGGCTACAGCCTCGCGGCAACAGCACCGGTACGACAGGGGAGTCGGGCGGCGTGCGGAGGCGCCGAAGGGGCGTGCGACCTGCGCCTGCGCCGGGGAAGGGCGCTCGGGCGCCACCGGCCGGACGCTCGGCCGACGGTCCCGGGCTGTGCATCAATGGACGTCGGCCTGATCCTTCCCCGGCGACCAGGACGTGTTCAACGGCACGCAGCGGGACCTGCGGACTTCGCCGCCGACGGCACCTGCACACCGCCACCACCGGCCACCGCATGGCCGGTGGTCCAGCACGCGCCGGGTCACCCTCGCCGGACCACCTCGGCCACCGGGCGCGGCCAACGCGAACAACGACGTGATCGCCGCGGTCCTGGCCGGGACCGACGTACGCACCCGTGATCCGGCCGCGCCGCCACCACCGCCGAGCGCACCGACAGGCTGCCCCGGGCTGCTCCGGCCCGCGGCCCTGCTTGCCGGCGCCCCCTGCGGCCCTGCCCGGTACCGGAGCGCGGGCCGGGGCGCTCCGGGGACCGCCTACCCTTGACGCATGACCAGCAGCAGCGACCGGAGCCCGGCAGTGGATGTTCAATCGCCTAAGACATACGAGGTCCGTACCTACGGGTGCCAGATGAACGTCCACGACTCCGAACGGTTGTCCGGACTGCTCGAAGAGGCCGGGTACGTGCGCGCCCCCGAGGGGTCCGACGGGGACGCGGACGTCGTCGTCTTCAACACCTGCGCGGTCCGGGAGAACGCCGACAACCGGCTCTACGGCAACCTGGGCCGGCTCGCGCCGCGGAAGGCGAGCCGGCCCGGGATGCAGATCGCGGTCGGCGGCTGTCTGGCGCAGAAGGACCGGGACACCATCGTGAAGAAGGCGCCCTGGGTGGACGTCGTCTTCGGCACGCACAACATCGGCAAGCTGCCGGTCCTGCTGGAACGCGCGCGCGTGCAGGAGGAGGCGCAGGTCGAGATCGCCGAGTCGCTGGAGGCGTTCCCGTCCACGCTGCCCACGCGGCGCGAGAGCGCGTACGCGGCCTGGGTGTCGATCTCCGTCGGCTGCAACAACACCTGCACCTTCTGCATCGTCCCGGCGCTGCGCGGCAAGGAGAAGGACCGCCGTCCCGGCGACATCCTGGCCGAGGTCGAAGCCCTGGTCGCGGAGGGTGTCTCCGAGATCACGCTGCTCGGGCAGAACGTCAACGCCTACGGCTCCGACATCGGCGACCGCGAGGCCTTCAGCAAGCTGCTGCGGGCCTGCGGCACGATCGAGGGCCTGGAGCGCGTGCGCTTCACCTCCCCGCACCCGCGTGACTTCACCGACGACGTCATCGCCGCCATGGCCGAGACGCCGAACGTCATGCCGCAGCTGCACATGCCGCTGCAGTCGGGCTCCGACACGGTCCTGAAGGCGATGCGCCGCTCCTACCGCCAGGAGCGCTACCTGGGCATCATCGAGAAGGTCCGCGCCGCCATCCCGCACGCCGCGATCACCACCGACATCATCGTGGGCTTCCCCGGCGAGACCGAGGAGGACTTCGAGCAGACCCTGCACGTGGTGCGCGAGGCCCGCTTCGCCCAGGCCTTCACCTTCCAGTACTCCAAGCGCCCCGGCACCCCGGCCGCGACCATGGACGGCCAGATCCCGAAGGAGGTCGTGCAGGCGCGCTACGAGCGTCTCGTCGCCCTCCAGGAGGAGATCTCCTGGGCGGACAACAAGAAGCAGGTCGGACGCACCCTGGAGCTCATGGTCGCCGAGGGCGAGGGCCGCAAGGACGGCGCCACCCACCGCCTCTCCGGCAGGGCCCCCGACAACCGGCTGGTCCACTTCACCAAGCCGGAGCAGGAGGTGCGCCCCGGCGACGTGGTCACGGTCGAGGTGACGTACGCCGCCCCGCACCACCTCCTCGCCGAGGGGCCCGTCCTCGCCGTGCGCCCCACACGCGCCGGAGACGCCTGGGAGAAGCGCAACGCCGCCGAGGCCGCGGGGCCGGCCGGGGTGATGCTGGGGCTGCCGAAGATCGGCGTGCCGGCACCGCTGCCCGCCGCGACCGGCGGCTGCGGCTGCGACTGACGGCCCGGCCGACGTTACGCTGCCGGGCATGCTTGTCGCCGCAGCCGTTTGTCCCTGTCCGCCGCTGCTCGTGCCCGAGGTCGCCGCGGGTGCCGCGCCCGAGCTGGACGCGGCGCGCGCCGCGTGTGCGGAGGCGCTCGGTGTACTCGCCGCCGCCCGCCCCGATCTGCTGATGGTCGTCGGGCCCGCCGAGCTGGGCGGGCGCGGACCGCATCCGCAGGGAACCCCCGGTTCGTTCCGCGGCTTCGGCGTGGACCTCGAGGTGCGGCTGGGACCCGGCGAGGGGGTGGTGCCGGACCGCACGCTGCCGCCGTCGCTCGCCGTCGCCGCCTGGTTGCTGGAGCGCGTGGGTTGGGCGGAGGCGCCGGTCGAGGGGCTCGGCGTGGGTGAACCCCTCACGCCCGAGCGGTGCTTCGAGGCCGGCCGGGAGGTCGGCGCGCGGGCCGCGCGCGTGGGACTGCTGGTGATGGGCGACGCCAGCGCCTGCCGCACGCTCAAGGCGCCGGGTTACCTCGACGAGCGTGCCGCGCCCTTCGACGCCGAGGTCACACGGGCGTTGGGGGCTGCGGACGTGGCGGCGCTGAAGGCGCTGGACCCCGAGCCGGCGCACGAGCTCAAGGTCTCGGGCCGGGCCCCGTGGCAGGTACTGGCGGGTGCGGCCGAGGACGCGGCGCTGAAGGGGAGGCTGTTGTACGAGGACGCGCCGTACGGCGTGGGGTACGTCGTCGCGGCCTGGTCCTAACGGGCCGGCTCGTCCGGCCCGCCCCCGTCCGGCCCGCCGCGAACGGCGGACGCCCGGCCCGGCCCCGCCCGCCGCGCGGCGCGAACGGCGGACGGCCGGGAGCCGTCCCGCTCCGCGGCCGTCCGCCGTCGATGGGTCGTTGCCGGTCAGGAAGCCGGCGGCGGCACATCCTGACCTGTGCCGGTCCCGGTGTCGCCCGCCTCGGTGCCGCCCATGTGGGCGAGCCGGTCCATGGCGTGCTTGGCCTTCCCGGTGCCGGCGTGGATCCTGTCGCTGTACTTGCCCTTGGTCCGCTCGTCGACGGCCTTCGCGGCCTTGTCGATCCCGTGCTCGATCCGGTGCTCGATCCGGTCGATCGTGTCCCCGTGCTGGTGCGCGAAGTGCGTGACCTTGTCCCGGGCCGGAGCGAGCCTGACCTTCAGAGTGTGCAGAAGACCCATTGGTCCACCTTCCCTCGCGGAGGCGGTCACGTGCGGGCGCCGTCACCGGCCTCGTTGTCGGCGGCCTCGTCGGCGGACTGCTGCTTGGGGATCTCGGTGGCCCCGGCGGCGCCCGCCGGACCGGCCTCACCGCCTTCGGGGGCCCCGGCCTCCGTCGCCACCGTTCCGCTATCGGCCTCCGTCACCGCCGTCACCACCGGTTCCTCCGCCCCGGACCCGCCGGACTCCGTATCCGTCCGCGGCTCGGCGGCCGACGCGTCCTCCGTCGCCTTCGACCTCCGCAAAAGTCGCGCAAAAACACCCATATCCACTCCATACGTTACTAGTGCGGGAGAATCCCGCGCAGCCCGGTGCGCCCGTTTGCGCGACCCGGCTCACCGCCTCCGGACGCAGGCGGCAGGTACCTCGCAACGGGCAACGACCCCGGACCCGGGTCGTCACGTAACTCGTTCGAGGCGCGGTGGTGACGTTTGCGAGACTGGTGCGGTGAGCAGTGCACCCCCCACCCCCCGCGTCATCGCCGTCGTCGGTCCCACCGCGGCCGGAAAGTCCGATCTGGGCGTCTTCCTGGCCCGGGAGCTCGGCGGCGAGGTCGTCAACGCCGACTCCATGCAGCTCTACCGAGGGATGGACATCGGTACCGCCAAGCTGACGCCCGAGGAGCGTGGCGGCGTTCCGCACCATCTGCTGGACATCTGGGACGTCACCGTCACGGCCTCCGTCGCCGAGTACCAGAAGCTGGCCCGCGCGCGTATCGACGCACTGCTCGCCGAGGACCGCTGGCCCATCCTGGTCGGCGGTTCGGGTCTGTACGTGCGGGGAGCCGTCGACAACCTGGAGTTCCCCGGCACCGACCCCGAGGTCCGCGCCCGCCTGGAGGACGAGCTCGCGCTGCGCGGCTCAGGCGCGCTGCACGCCCGGCTGACCGCCGCCGATCCCGAGGCCGCGCGCGCGATCCTGCCCAGCAACGGCCGCCGTATCGTCCGGGCCCTGGAGGTCATCGAGATCACCGGCCGACCCTTCACCGCCAACCTCCCCGGCCACGACTCCGTCTACGACACCCTGCAGATCGGCGTCGACGTGACCCGGCCCGAGCTCGACGAGCGCATCGCACGCCGGGTCGACCGGATGTGGGAGGAGGGGCTCGTGGACGAAGTGCGCGCACTCCAGGCGCAGGGCCTGCGCGAGGGGCGTACGGCGTCGCGCGCGCTCGGCTACCAGCAGGTCCTCGCGGCGCTCGCCGGCGGGTGCACCGAGGAGGAGGCCAGGGCCGAGACCGTACGCGCCACCAAACGCTTCGCGCGCCGCCAGGATTCGTGGTTCAGACGCGATCCCCGGGTGCACTGGTTGAGTGGGGCCGCGGCGGACCGCGCGGAGCTCCCGCAGCTGGCCCTGGCATTGGTCGAACGACCGGTTACAGCCTGATCACGTCATGGCATCGGGATGCGCCGCCGGTCATCGCGGCCTCAGGTGCCGTGCCATCATCGAGCTTCGATCGACCAAGTGGAGTCCTAGTTGGGAGGGCGCGTGGCGATGGAGGCCGGCCCTCGCGACACCGCACGAAGCACCGAGTACGTGACCGTCGACGGCGGCGAACCGGAACTGGGCGAGAACCTGCTCAGCCCCGACGGTCCGGACGACACACCGGACGGTGTGACTGCCGACGGCCCCGAGCCCGAGGAGATGTACGCGAGCGGCCCTGAGGTGGAGGTCGAGCTGCGCCCGCAGCGGAGGCTGCGCATCTGGCAGCTCGCGCCCATCGTGGCGCTGGCCTCGGGGGGCTCTCTGATGTTCGCCTTCCCGCTGGCCTTCGACTTCGGAGACAGTGGTGCCGTCATCGCCATGCTCGGCCTGCTGATCTGCTGCTGCGCCGCGGGCTGGGGCATGATGGCCGCCCGCCGCGTCGGCTACACCTGGCCGGGCCTGCCGCCCCGGGGTTCCGGCCGTCGGCCCGACTGGCGGGTCGTGCTCGGATACGTACTGCTGGTGGCCGTGGTGGCGGTTCTCGCCGTGTGGCGGGTGGCAAGGCTTCGCTGAGGCGCCCCGGAAGGGGCGCGGGCCTGCGTCGACGTGCGGCTCCGCCGCGTGGGCGCGATCAGCCGCACACACCCCGCACCGTTCCTCCCGGCGCACCGCTCCACGGGCCCACCGGCGGAGCGCTCCCGTACGATCGAGGAATGAGCACGCGGATCGCCTTCCTCAAGGGTCACGGCACCGAGAACGACTTCGTGATCGTCCCGGACCCCGAGAACGCCATCGACCTGACCCCGGCCGCCGTCGCCGCCCTGTGCGACCGCCGCGCCGGCATCGGCGGTGACGGCGTGCTGCACGTCGTGCGGTCCGCCGCCCACCCGGAGGCCGGGGGCATGGCGGCCGAGGCCGAGTGGTTCATGGACTACCGCAACGGCGACGGCTCCATCGCGGAGATGTGCGGCAACGGGGTGCGTGTGTTCGCGCGCTACCTGCAGCACGCCGGGCATGTGGCCGAAGGGGACATCGCGGTCGCCACCCGAGGGGGCGTGAAGGCCGTCCACATCGCGAAGGACGGAGACGTCACCGTCGGCATGGGCAGCGCGCGCCTCCCCGAGGGGGACGTCACGGTGAGCGTCGGCGAGCGCAGCTGGCCCGCGCGCAACGTGAACATGGGCAACCCGCACGCCGTCGCCTTCGTCGACGACCTCGCGCACGCAGGGGACCTGCTCGCCCCGCCGCCCTTCAGCCCGGCCGCCGCCTACCCGGAAGGGGTCAACGTCGAGTTCGTGGTCGACCGCGGCCCCCACCACGTCGCGATGCGGGTGCACGAGCGGGGTTCGGGCGAGACCCGCTCCTGCGGTACGGGCGCGTGCGCCGTCGCCGTGGCGGCCGCGCGCCGGGACGGCGCCGATCCGGCCGTCACCGGTTCCCCGGCGACATACACCGTCGACGTGCCCGGCGGGCGACTGGTGATCACCGAGCGGCCCGACGGCGAGATCGAGATGACCGGCCCCGCCGTGATCGTCGCCGAGGGCGAGATCGACGCCGAGTGGCTGGAAAACGCGGTCCGTTGACCACGTGAACCGTTGTCTCGCACCGGCCTCGGCGCCCGGATCGGCGAACTCCGGCGACCGGACCGGTGCAAAACCAAGGCCCACCCCGGAACCCGTGGCGCAAAACCGTAAACCTTTCTTCCCTCGCTCGAATGGGTGATCCGTTTCACGCTCGGCGAGAGGCGGTCAGTCGGGCGTGGTGGGCTCGGTAGCATCAAGCACCGGCACGGACGGGGGAACGTCGCCATCCCTGAGCCGTGTATGCCCTGAGGCCCGTCCGCCGGTCAACGAGCCGGAGGTGCCCATGAGTACGGAGGCCACGAACCCTGCGACCCCTGGCCCTGTAGCCCCTACAGCGGCCCGCAGGAAGGCCCGCCCCCGGATCGACCTGCGCCGGCTCGGCCGGGCCGCGCTGCTCGGACCCGGCGCCCGCGACAAGCTGCCCGACGCGATCGGCCACGTCGCCGAGGCGCACCGCGCCCACCATCCCGACGCCGACCTCGAACCACTGCGCCGCGCCTACGTCCTGGCCGAGTCCTCGCACCGCGGCCAGATGCGCAAGAGCGGCGAGCCGTACATCACGCACCCGCTGGCGGTGACCCTGATCCTGGCCGAACTGGGCGCCGAGACGACGACACTGACGGCCTCTCTGCTCCACGACACCGTCGAGGACACCGACGTGACCCTCGATCAGGTGCGGGAGCAGTTCGGCGAGGAGGTCCGGTACCTCGTCGACGGGGTCACGAAGCTGGAGAAGGTCGAGTACGGGGCGGCGGCCGAGTCCGAGACCTTCCGCAAGATGCTGGTCGCCACCGGCAACGACGTGCGCGTGATGTCGATCAAACTGGCCGACCGGCTGCACAACATGCGCACCCTCGGCGTCATGCGGCCCGAGAAGCAGGCCCGCATCGCCAAGGTCACCATGGACGTCCTGATCCCGCTCGCCGAACGGCTGGGCGTGCAGGCCCTCAAGACCGAGATGGAGGACCTCGTCTTCGCGATCCTCCACCCCGAGGAGTACGAACACACGCGCGAGCTGATCGTCGGCAACGCACGCCGTCCGGACGACCCCCTCACGGAGGTCTCCGAAGAGGCCCGCGCGGTCCTGCGCGAAGCCGGAATCCAGGCGGAAGTCCTCATCCGCCCCAGGCACTTCGTCTCCGTCCACCGCGTCGCACGCAAACGCGGGCAGTTGCGGGGCGCCGACTTCGGGCGCCTGCTCGTCCTGGTCAACGAGGACGCGGACTGCTACGCCGTCCTCGGCGAGCTGCACACCTGCATGACCCCAGTGGTCTCGGAGTTCAAGGACTTCATCGCCGTACCGAAGTTCAACCTGTACCAGTCGCTGCACACCGCCGTCGCACGCGCCGACGGGCAGGTCGTCGAAATCCTCATCCGCACCCACCAGATGCACAAGGTCGCCGAGGCCGGGGTCATCGCGCTCGGCAACCCGTACGCGCCGCCCGCGGAGGAGCAGGCCGCGGGGGACGGCGAGCGGGTCGACCCCACCCGCCCCGGATGGCTGTCCCGCCTCCTCGACTGGCAGCGGGCGGCGCCCGACCCCGACACCTTCTGGTCCACCCTGCGCGAGGACCTCGCCCAGGACCGCGAGATCACCGTCTTCCGGCCCGACGGCGGCACACTGGGCCTGCCCGAGGGCGCCACCTGCGTGGACGCCGCGTACGCGCAGTACGGCGAGGACGCGCACGCCTGTATCGGCGCACGCGTCAACGGCCGTCTGGCGACCCTCAGCACCGTCCTGAAGGACGGCGACACCGTCCAGCTCCTCATGGGCCAGGACCCCGCCTCCGAGCCCTCCCGGGAGTGGCTCGACCACGCCCACACCCCGGCCGCCCGCATCGCCATCCAGCGATGGCTGGCGGCCCACCCCGACACCGGTGACGCGACGGCGGGGGAGACGGGGGAGGAGAGCTGGAGCGGTGCGGAGGCACCCGGCGTGGACGGCGTCCAGGGGCAGCCGGAAGCGGTGGCCGGCGGCAGCCCCCGCTCGGCGAACGGCCCCCTCGCCGAGGCCCCTCCCGCCCGCCCCGGAGCGGTCAACGCCGTCGTCGACCGGCCGGGGGCTGCCGTGCGGCTCGCCGGTTGCTGCACACCCGTACCGCCCGACGAGGTCACCGGCTTCGCGGTACGCGGCGGGGCGGTGACCGTGCACCGCGTGGAGTGCGCCGGAGTGGCGCGTATGAAGAGCACGGGGCGCGCCGAGGTGGGCGTGCGCTGGGGCGACGCCACCGCATGCCGGGTGACGCTGGTCGCCGAATCGTTCGGCCGCCCCCACCTGCTGGCCGACCTCACCGAGGCGATCGCCCTCGAGGGCGCCGAGATCGTCTCCGCCACCGTCGCCCCGCCGACCCAGCAGCGCGTCCGCCACACCTACACCCTCCAGCTCCCCGACGCGGCCCACCTCCCGGCCCTCATGCGGGCGATGCGGAACGTGCCGGGCGTCTACGACGTCGGCCGGGCGCAGCACCAGGGCCCCGATGCCTGAGGAACCCGGCCGCGGGGGCCCCATTCGGGTGGGCCGGTCGCGCGCCGTCACGGCGGCACGGGCGCGTACTGGTAGCCGTGGTCCATGCTGCCCACGCCCCGCACACCGGATCGGCGATCCGGCGTTCACCGTGCCCGCCCCCGCAGGCGAACCACCGCCCTCCTCGGCTCCGCCGTCTGCGTCAGTCTTCTCGCCGCGAGCGCCCCGGCCGCCCCGCTGGGCGTCGGCGACCGGCTCTTCCCGTACCTGGGCAACCCCGGGTACGACGTGGTGTCGTACGACCTGTCCTTCACCTATCCCGGCGGCAACGACAAACCCCTGCAGGCCGTCACCACGATCGACGCCCTGACGACCGCCCCGCTGGACCGGGTCAACCTCGACTTCGCGCACGGCACCGTCGAGTCCGTCCAGGTCGACGGCCGGCCCGCCGCCTTCGCCGGCGTCGGCGAGGACCTGGTGGTGACGCCCGAGAAGCCGCTGGCCGAGCGCAGCTGGACCCGGATCACCGTGCGGCACACCAGCGACCCCAGCACCGTCCAGGGCCGGGACGGCGGCTGGCTGCGGACCGCCGACGGGCTCGCCATGGCCAACCAGGCCGACGCCGCGCACCTGGTGTTCCCGTGCAACGACCACCCCTCCGACAAGGCGATGTTCACCATCCGGATCACCGCGCCCAACGACTACACGGCCGTCGCCAACGGTGTGCCGGCCGGCGTGGACCGGGTCGGCGGGTCCACCACCTGGACGTACCGGACCCAGCACCCCATGGCCACCGAGCTGGCACAGGTGTCCATCGGGCGTTCCGCGGTGCTGCACCGCACCGGGCCGCACGGTCTGCCGGTGCGCGACGTGGTGCCCGCCGCGGACCGCAAGGCGCTCGAGCCCTGGCTCGCGAAGACCCCGGACCAGATCGCCTGGCTGGAGAGCAAGGTCGGGCCCTACCCCTTCGAGACGTACGGTCTCCTCATGGCCCAGGCCGCCACCGGCTTCGAACTCGAGACGCAGACGCTCTCCCTCTTCGAGAAGAGCCTGTTCACCGGCTCCGCCTACCCCAGGTGGTACATCGAGTCGATCATGGTGCACGAGCTGTCGCACCAGTGGTTCGGTGACAGCGTGAGCCCTCGCACCTGGTCCGACGTGTGGCTCAACGAGGGGCACGCCACCTGGTACGAGGCCCTGTACGCGCAGGAGAAGGCGCACCAGTCCATGGCCGCCCGCATGAAGACCGCCTACCGCTCCTCGGACCGCTGGCGGGCGGCCGGCGGCCCACCGGCGCTGCCCAAGCCGCCGGCACCGGGCCAGAAGATCGGCATCTTCCGGCCCAACGTGTACGACGGTGCCGCGCTGGTCCTCTACGCCCTGCGCCAGGAGATCGGCAGCGCCGCGTTCGAACGTCTGGAGCGGACCTGGGTGCGCCGGCACCACGACGGCACGGCGACCACCGCCGAATTCACCCGTCTGGCCTCGGACATCGCCGGCCGCGACCTGACCGGCTTCTTCCAGGCCTGGCTGTACGGGGAGAAGACACCCCCCATGCCGGGCCACCCGGACTGGAAACCGGCGACGCCCAGGCGATAGCGGCGGGGCCGCGCCCCCTGCGCGGTGACGGCGGGGCCCGGGCGCCGTACCCGGGCGGCGCGGTTCGGCCAGGCCCCCCGGCCTGGTACCGGGGAATAAGGCGGTGACGAGACAGGGCCTGCCGTGGGACCATCTTCGGGTCGGCGCGGCACGGGGCACGGGAATTTCCCGGGGTACTCGTGCGTTGTGAACATCGGCGGACGAAGACCGCCACGGCCACCGGCGCCGCCAACCGGAATCCTCATCGACGTAAGGATCAAATGACCTCCTCTTCTTCCGCTTCCCAGGACACCAAGCGCTTCGCGCACGCCTACCCCGAAGGTCTTCGGGCCGATGCCCTGATGGAAGAGGACGTCGCCTGGAGCCACGAGATCGACGGAGAGCGGGACGGCGACCAGTTCGACCGCTCCGAGCGCGCGGCCCTGCGCCGTGTGGTGGGCCTGTCCACCGAACTCGAGGACGTCACCGAGGTCGAGTACCGCCAGCTCCGTCTGGAGCGGGTCGTCCTCGTCGGCGTCTGGACCTCGGGGACCGCGCAGGACGCGGAGAACTCCCTCGCGGAGCTCGCCGCCCTCGCGGAGACCGCCGGTGCACTCGTCCTCGACGGCGTGATCCAGCGCCGCAACGAGCCCGACGCGGCGACCTACATCGGTTCCGGCAAGGCCGTGGAGCTGCGCGACATCGTCGTCGAGACGGGCGCCGACACCGTCATCTGCGACGGTGAGCTCAGCCCGGGCCAGCTGATCCACCTCGAGGACGTCGTCAAGGTCAAGGTCATCGACCGTACGGCCCTGATCCTCGACATCTTCGCCCAGCACGCGAAGTCCCGAGAGGGCAAGGCCCAGGTCGCGCTCGCCCAGATGCAGTACATGCTGCCGCGACTGCGCGGCTGGGGTCAGTCCCTGTCCCGCCAGATGGGCGGCGGCAAGGGCGGCGGCCTCGCCACCCGTGGTCCCGGTGAGACCAAGATCGAGACGGACCGGCGCCGGATCCGCGAGAAGATGGCGAAGATGCGCCGGGAGATCGCGGAGATGAAGACGGGCCGCGAGATCAAGCGGCAGGAGCGGCGCCGCAACAAGGTGCCCTCCGTCGCCATCGCGGGCTACACCAACGCCGGCAAGTCCTCCCTGCTCAACCGTCTGACGGGCGCGGGCGTACTGGTCGAGAACGCCCTGTTCGCGACCCTCGACCCGACCGTGCGCCGGGCCGAGACCCCGAGCGGCCGGCTCTACACCCTGGCCGACACGGTCGGCTTCGTCCGGCACCTGCCGCACCACCTGGTCGAGGCGTTCCGCTCCACCATGGAGGAGGTCGGCGACTCCGACCTGATCCTGCACGTCGTGGACGGTTCGCACCCGAACCCGGAGGAGCAGCTGGCCGCCGTGCGCGAGGTGATCCGGGACGTCGGCGCCACCGACGTGCCCGAGATCGTCGTGATCAACAAGGCGGACGCGGCCGACCCGCTGGTGCTCCAGCGGCTGATGCGGATCGAGAAGCGCTCCATCGCCGTCTCGGCCCGCACCGGCCGGGGCATCACCGAGCTGCTGGCCCTCATCGACAACGAGCTGCCCAGGCCGTCCGTCGAGATCGAGGCGCTGGTGCCGTACACGCACGGCAAGCTCGTCGCCCGTGCCCACACCGAGGGCGAGGTGATCTCCGAGGAGCACACCGCGGAGGGCACCCTGCTCAAGGCGCGGGTGCACGAGGAACTGGCTGCGGACCTCGCACCGTACACACCCACTCCCGCGCTCTGACGCAGCACTGCTCATACGCACAACGGCGAAGGCCCGCCCCCGCTTGCCGCGGGGGCGGGCCTTCCGCACACCGGCGTCGGGCCGGCCCACCCGCACTACCGGCCGGCGAACTGCTTGCTGACCTTGTCGTACACGCCCTTGGCCACGTCACCCAGCCGCGGACCCGCCAGCCAGCCCGCGGACACCGGGCCGATGGAGGTGTTGGAGACCAGGGCCGGCTTGCCGTCCGAGCCGGTCTCCACCCAGCCGCCGCCGGACGAACCACCGGTCATCGTGCACCCGATGCGGTACATCGTCGGGTCCGTCTTCTGGATCGACAGCCGTCCCGGCTTGTCCTGGCACCGGTACGCCAGCTGGCCGTCGTACGGCGCCGCGGCCGGGTAGCCGGTCGCCGTGATGCTCTGCACCTTCGGCACGGCCGGCGCGTCGAAGTTCACCGGAAGCGCCGAACCGACCGTCTCCTCCAGGGACTTGCCGCTGTTGCCCTGCTCGGGCGTGACGTGGATGACGGCGAAGTCGTACGACGCGCCGTTCCCGCCGGTCTCACCGCCCTGCGAGATCCACTGCTGGGACGTCTGCGCCGCATCGGCCCACCAGACGCCGTACGGGGCGATCTGCTCCCTGGTGGCGCTCTCCAGCTGCTTGGCCGTCATGGCCGTGTTGTTGTACGACGGCACGAAGGCGATGTTGCGGTACCAGCCGCCGCTCTTTCCGGCGTGCACGCAGTGGCCTGCCGTCCAGATGAGGTTGGACTTGCCCGGGTGGGCCGGGTCCTCGACGACCGTCGCCGAGCAGACCATCGTGCCCTCGGGGGCGTCGAAGAACACCTTGCCGGCCGTGGCCGCGTTGGTGTGGTACGGCGCCCGCACCGCCTGCGCCCTGACCGGCGCCGGCGTCGGGTCCGTCACGCCCTGGTCACCGGAGATGTCGTTGTCGTCGACGCCCTTGTCCGGGTCCTCGGCGCCCCGCATACGGTCCGGGTTCCACAGGCCCTTGATGATCGGGTTGATGAAGTCGTTGGCCTCACGCAGCCAGTCGTCCCTGTTCCAGTTCTTCCAGGCGCCGTGCTTCCACTTGTCGATGTCGATCCCGTGCTCTTTGAGCTTGTTCCTGATGTCGGCAGGGATCCTGATCCTGCCGTCACCGGACACGGAAGCGGACGGCTTGGCGTCGGCGTTGTCGTCACCGTTGCAGGCGGTGGCGGTCAGTGCCAGCGCCGAGGCCAGGGCGACGGCCGCCAGCGCGGAGGAGGAGGTCCTGCGGGACCCCGCCCCCCTTCGGTGAACGGTGAACGGCGGCCGTATGGATCGCATGCTCTTGACTCCCCGTGATGTGACGGAACTCGGCGCTGCGCCCGTGCGGTCCGGCGGAACTCATGCGGAGTCCACGCCGCTCTCACAGGCGTCTGGGAACGGCATCACACACTATGCGTTCGCAGTGGGGGACTTCTGCCGTAACGGCTACGGTTCCGTCACGGCAAGGATCTTGAAGCAACCCGTAACCCGTCAGCCGGTCCGCGGTTGGTAGCGGTGAGGGGGCCTGCTGCCTGTGCCGGGTCCCCTGAGGGAGCAAGTCGCCTCTGGACAGCGGGAGGACAAGGCCGTGACCGTGACGGAATCGGTGTCCGGGGGAGCGCGTGGCGCACACGAGGGGATCCTGAGGCGGCAATCCGCGCGCGAGTCGGCGGCGCGCACCTACGCACGCGCCCTTCCCATCGTGCCGGTCCGGGCGCGCGGCCTGACCATCGAGGGCGCTGACGGCCGCCGCTACCTCGACTGCCTCTCGGGCGCGGGGACCCTCGCCCTGGGCCACAACCACCCGGTCGTGCTGGACGCCATCCGCAAGGTCCTCGACTCGGGTGCCCCCCTGTCCGTCCTCGACCTGGCGACGCCGGTCAAGGACGCCTTCGTCACCGAGCTGTTCCGGACCCTGCCGCAGGGCCTCGCCGACCGGGCTCGCGTGCAGTTCTGCGGACCGGCGGGCACGGACGCGGTGGAGGCCGCGTTCAAGCTGGTGCGCGCCGCGACCGGGCGTGCCGGCATTCTCGCCTTCACCGGTGCCTACCACGGGATGACCACCGGTGCCCTGGCGGCGTCCGGCGGAGCATGCGACGTACGAGTCGCCCGGCTGCCCTATCCGCAGGACTACCGCTGCCCGTTCGGCGTCGGGGGCCCACGCGGTGCCGAACTCGCCGCCCGCTGGACCGAGTCCGTCCTCGACGACCCCAAGTCGGGAGTGCCGCTGCCGGCCGGGATGATCCTCGAACCCGTCCAGGGCGAGGGCGGAGTGATCCCCGCCCCGGACGACTGGATGCGGCGCATGCGGCAGATCACCGCCGCCCGGTCCATCCCGCTGATCGCCGACGAGGTCCAGACGGGAGTGGGGCGGACCGGCACCTTCTGGGCCGTGGAGCACAGCGGTGTCACCCCGGATGTGATGGTCCTGTCCAAGGCCATCGGCGGCAGCCTCCCGCTGGCCGTCGTCGTCTACCGCGACGACCTCGACGTGTGGGAGCCCGGCGCGCACGCGGGTACCTTCCGCGGCAACCAACTGGCCATGGCCGCGGGAGCGGCCACCCTCGCCCACGTCCGGGAGAACGGCCTCGCCGAACACGCCGCCCGGCTCGGCACCCGCATGCTGTCCCAACTGGAAGCGCTCAGGGATGAGTTCGCGTGCATCGGTGATGTGCGGGGCCGGGGCCTCATGATCGGCATCGAGGTGGTGGATCCGGAACGGGACGGGGGAACCAACGCGGACGGACCGGGTGAGGCCCATAGGGTGCCGGGTCCCGCTGCCGGTCCCGAAGGTGATCCGGCGACGCCGACGGCCGCACCCCGGAATCCCCGCACTCCACGGCCCGCCGCTCCCGAACTGGCCGCTGCCGTCCAGCGTGAGTGCCTGCGTCGCGGCCTGATCGTCGAACTCGGCGGCCGCCACGCCGGCGTCGTACGGCTCCTCCCGCCCCTGACGATCAGTGACGAGCAGGCCGCTGCCGTACTCGACCGTCTCGCCGACGCGGTCGCGGCGGTGGCCCGCGGTGTCTCGCCGACCCGAGCGGCCGGGACACCCCGGGCCTGAGGCACGCCCCCTTCGCCCATGCCGCCGCCGAGCCCCTCCCGCACGAACCCGGAGAACCAGACTTGAACGCCATTCCGGCACCAGACGGCCGTTCCCGCGTCCCGCACCTCCATGCCCCGCACATCCCTTCTTCGCCCCCACCCGCCGCCGAATCGGTGCCCCGGCACACACCGCGGCCCCGGGAAGCCGAGCCGGCGAGGGGAACCACCACCGGCCCCCTGGAGCACCCGGACCCGCACACCGCCGCGCAGGCAGCCGCCGTGGACAACCTGCTCCGCTGCTGGGTACGAGAGGCCGACCTCCGTGAACCGCGCACCGGAGTCCTGCGCATCCCCCTTCCCGCCAGCGGCACGGCGCTGATCGCACCGGTGCACCACTGGTCCCCGGCCGGCTGGCACCGCTTCGGACCGCCCCGGTTCGCCGACGCCCCCGAGGGCGCCCCACCGCTCGACGCGGTGACGCTCACGGCCCTGATCAGCAGGGAGGCACACGCCCAGACCGACGGCACCGGCCCGGGCCCGGACGCCGTCACCGCCGAGGCCGTCACCGCCGACGGCGGTGACCTCGTCGCCCGCGTGGCCGACTCCCTCCGCCGCACCGCCACCTTCGTCAGCGACCGGCGCGCACACCCCGCCGACGGCCCCGACCACTTCCTCGCCGCCGAACAGGCGCTGCTGCTCGGCCACCCCTTCCACCCGGCACCGAAGAGCCGCGAAGGACTCACCGACTCCGAAGCCCGCCTGTACTCGCCCGAACTACGCGGCTCCTTCCCCCTCCACTGGATCGCCGTCGCCCCTTCACTGCTCGCGAGCGACTCGGCCTGGACCGAGCGTGGACGCGCCGTCCCGGCCGACCGGCTCACGGCCCGGCTCGCCGGCTCCGGGTTGTCCCTGCCCGACGGTTACGCCGCCCTGCCCCTGCACCCCTGGCAGTGGCGCGAGCTCCGGCACCGCGACACGACCGCCGCCCTCCTCGACGCCGGGCTGCTCAGGGCACTCGGCACCCACGGCTCCCCGTGGCACCCCACCTCCTCCGTACGCACCGTCCACCGGTCCGGCGCGCCCGCCATGCTCAAGCTGTCCCTCGGTCTGCGGATCACCAACTCCCGCCGGGAGAACCTCCGCAAGGAACTCCACCGCGGCGTCGAGGTGCACCGCCTGCTGCGCGGCGGCCTGTCCCGGAACTGGCAGGCCGCGCACCCGTCCTTCGACATCGTCCGCGACCCGGCCTGGCTCGCCGTCGACGACCCGGACGGCCGGCCCGTACCCGGACTCGACGTGATGATCCGGCACAACCCGTTCACCCCGTCCGACGACGTCTCCTGCGTCGCCGGACTCGTCTCGCCCCGGCCCCTGGCCCACACCGCCGTCGAGGACCACCGACCGCCGGCCGGGATGCCGCCCGTGCGCTCCCGGCTGGCCACCGTCATCACGCGGCTCGTCGAGCGCACCAGCCGAGCACGCGACGCCGTCGCCACCGAGTGGTTCCTGCGCTACCTGGAACAGGTGGTGCGGCCCGTGCTGTGGCTGGACAGCGAGGCGGGCATCGCCCTCGAGGCGCACCAGCAGAACACCCTGCTCCTGCTGGACGGCGACGGCTGGCCCGCGGGCGGTCGTTACCGCGACAACCAGGGCTACTACTTCCGCCAGTCCCGGCGTGCCGAACTCGAGGCGCGGCTGCCCGGGATCGGCGTGCACAGCGACACCTTCGTGTCCGACGAGGTCACGGACGAGCGCTTCGCCTACTACCTCGCCGTCAACAACGTGCTCGGCCTCATCGGAGCGTTCGGATCCCAGGGCCTGGCCGACGAGCACCTGCTGCTCGCCGCCTTCCGCCGCTTCCTCCGCGACGTGGCCTCGGGACCTGCCCCGCTGCGCACCTCCCTGCCCGCACTCCTGCTCGACTCGCCCGTGCTGCGCTGCAAGGCCAACCTGCTGACCCGGCTGCACGGCCTCGACGAGCTCGTCGGCCCGGTCGACACCCAGTCCGTCTACGTCACCATCGCCAACCCCCTCCACTCCTGACCCCACGGTCCCCACAGCTCCGACAGCACGACGACACCGACCCCATCCACCTCCGAGGGACATGCCCCACCCCGCCTCCTGAGAGGAGCGCCCGTGCCTCCCGCCGACGCGAGCACCGACGCCGACCGTGTCCCCACCTCCCCGGACGGCCCCGAGCCGGCCGGGGACGGCGAGGACACACTGGACCTGCGGCTGCCCGACGAACTCCTCGCCCTCTTCGCCGCGGAGGCCACCGGCACCCGGGAGACCGCCGATCCCGTACCCGGCCACCGGGAAGGCACGGGCCGGCGGATCCGGCCCGCCGACGACCTCCTCGACGGCATCCAGGACTGGGGTCCGACCGCTACGCCCATGGGCACCTTCCAGCTGCGACCGGTCCGCATCGAGCGCGACCTGCCGCTCATCAGCCGCTGGATGAACGACCCGGCCGTCTCCGCGTTCTGGGGGCTGGCCGGCCCCCCGTCACGAACCGAGGACCACCTGCGAGCCCAACTGGACGGCGACGGACGCAGCGTCCCGTGCCTCGGCGTGCTCGACGGCACCCCGATGAGCTACTGGGAGGTGTACCGGGCCGACCTGGACCAACTGGCCCGCCACTACCCGGCCCGCCCGCACGACACCGGGCTCCACCTGCTCGTCGGAGCCGTCGCCGACCGTGGGCGCGGACACGGCTCGGCCCTGCTCAGAGCAGTGGCCAACCTGGTCCTGGACCACCGCCCGGCCTGCGCTCGCGTCGTCGCTGAACCCGATCTTCGCAACACCCCCTCCGTGGCTGCCTTCCTGCGCGCGGGTTTCCGGTTCGGTGCCGAGGTCGACCTGCCCGCCAAGCGGGCCGCCCTCATGATCCGGGACCGATCCCTGCGCCATCTGATGTAGCACTCCGTAACGACGTCGTCACTCATGGAACGAAGGTCGAACCGGCCCGGTTCCCAGCCGCCGGACGAATGGGAAAAAATCTTGATCCCGCCCCGCGCCCCCGTGGTCCCAGCCCTGGTTCCGCAGTTGATCCGCCGTTTGTCAGTGCCTGGCCGTAGGGTTGACGCGCTATGACTAAGCCCTCTCTCCCCGAACTCCTGCATGCCGCCGTCACAGCCGTCGGCGGTACGGAGCGCCCCGGCCAGGTCACGATGGCCGAAGCGGTCGCCGAGGCGATCGACGACGGATCCCACCTGCTGGTCCAGGCCGGCACCGGCACCGGAAAGTCGCTCGGCTACCTCGTGCCCGCGCTCGCGCACGGGGAGCGCGTCGTCGTGGCGACCGCTACTCTCGCCCTGCAGCGCCAACTGGTGGAGCGCGACCTGCCGCGCACGGTCGAGGCCCTGCACCCGCTGCTGCGCCGCCGCCCGGAGTTCGCCATGCTCAAGGGCCGGTCGAACTACCTGTGCCTGCACCGTCTGCACGAGGGCATGCCGCAGGACGAGGAGGAGGGCCTGTTCGACCAGTTCGAGACCGCGGCCCCCACCAGCAAGCTGGGTCAGGACCTGCTGCGGCTGCGTGACTGGGCGGACGAGACCGAGACCGGTGACCGCGACGACCTCACACCCGGTGTCTCGGACCGGGCCTGGTCGCAGGTGTCGGTGTCCTCCCGGGAGTGCCTGGGCGCCTCGAAGTGCGCGTACGGCGCCGAGTGTTTCGCCGAGATGGCCCGCGAGCACGCCAAGCTCGCCGAGGTCGTCGTCACCAACCACGCCCTGCTCGCCATCGACGCCATCGAGGGCGCGCCGGTGCTTCCCCAGCACGAGGTGCTGATCGTGGACGAGGCACACGAGCTGGTCTCGCGGGTCACCGGTGTGGCCACCGGCGAGCTCACGCCCGGACAGGTCAACCGTGCCGTGCGCCGTGCCGCGAAACTGGTCAACGAGAAGGCCGCCGACCAGCTGCAGACCGCGGCGGAGGGCTTCGAGCGGCTGATGGAGCTGGCCCTCCCGGGCCGGCTGGAGGAGATCCCGGAGGACCTGGGCTACGCCCTGATGGCCCTGCGGGACGCGGCCCGCACGGTCATCTCGGCGATCGGCACCACCCGTGACAAGTCGGTGCAGGACGAGGACGCGGTCCGCAAGCAGGCCCTCGCCTCCGTGGAGACGGTGCACGACGTGGCGGAGCGGATCGTGAACGGATCCGAGTGGGACGTCGTCTGGTACGAGCGCCACGACAGGTTCGGCGCCTCGCTGCGCGTCGCCCCCATGTCCGTCTCGGGCCTCCTGCGGGAGAAGCTCTTCGCGGACCGCTCCGTCGTCCTGACCTCGGCCACGCTCAAGCTTGGCGGTGACTTCAACGGTGTCGGGGCTTCGCTGGGGCTCGCCCCCGAGGGTACGGGAACGGATGACGAGGACGTCCCGCAGTGGAAGGGCGTCGACGTCGGCTCGCCGTTCGACTACCCCAAACAGGGCATCCTGTACGTCGCCAAGCATCTGGCCCGCCCGGCCCGCGACGGAGATCGTGCCGACATGCTGGATGAGCTGACCGAACTCATCCAGGCGGCCGGCGGTCGCACGCTCGGCCTGTTCTCCTCTATGCGGGCGGCCCAGCTCGCCGCGGAGGAGCTGCGCTCCCGCATCCCGGAGTTCCCGATCCTGCTCCAGGGTGAGGAGACCCTGGGCGAACTGATCAAGAACTTCGCGGCGGACCCCGGCACCTGTCTGTTCGGCACGCTGTCGCTGTGGCAGGGCGTCGACGTCCCCGGCCCCAGTTGCCAGCTGGTCGTGATGGACAAGATCCCGTTCCCGCGCCCCGACGACCCGCTGATGAGCGCCCGCCAGAAGGCGGTGGAGGACGCCGGCGGCAACGGTTTCATGGCGGTCGCCGCGACCCATGCCGCGCTCCTGATGGCACAGGGCGCCGGCCGTCTGGTGCGGGCGTCGGGGGACCGGGGCGTGGTGGCCGTACTGGATCAGCGGCTGGCCACGGCACGGTACGGCAGTTATCTCAAGGCGTCACTGCCCGACTTCTGGTACACCACGGACCGTAACCAGGTCCGCAAGTCGCTCGCGGCCATCGACGCGGCGGCCAAGCAGGCGGAAGAAAAGTGATCGAGTGATCGGGGGGCCGCCCCAGGTGCGGGAGCGGCCCCCCCCGTCATATGCAGAGCTGCCCGGTATGCGGCTCGGCACAGTACAGGGCCCCGGAACCGGCGCAGGGGTTCCGGGGCCCGGTCAGTGGACGGACCGTCTCGGGCCGTCCGCCGCGGTGGTCACACGCGCCGCAGCACCGCGACGACCTTGCCCAGGATGGTCGCGTCGTCGCCGGGGATCGGCTCGTAGGCCGAGTTGTGGGGCAGGAGCCAGACGTGGCCGTCCTCGCGCTTGAAGCGCTTGACGGTGGCTTCCCCGTCGAGCATGGCGGCCACGATGTCGCCGTTCTCGGCGACCGGCTGGCGGCGGACGGTGACCCAGTCGCCGTCGCAGATCGCGGCCTCGATCATGGAGTCGCCGACGACCTTGAGGACGAAGAGCTCACCGTCACCGACCAGCTGGCGGGGGAGCGGGAAGACGTCCTCGACCGACTCCTCGGCGAGGATCGGGCCACCGGCGGCGATACGGCCGACCAGCGGGACGTAGGATGCGGCCGGCTTGCCGGCGGTGTCGGTGGGCTGCACCGTGACCGCCTGGTCGGAGCCGCGTACTTCGTACGCGCGCGGGCGGTGCGGGTCACGGCGCAGGAAGCCCTTGCGCTCCAGCGCCATCAGCTGGTGCGCGACGGAGGACGTGCTGGAGAGTCCGACGGCCTGGCCGATCTCCCGCATGGACGGCGGGTAGCCCCGCCGCTGCACGGAGTCCCGGATGACCTCGATCACCCGGCGCTGTCGGTCGGTGAGTCCGGAGCTGTCCGCCCGGATGCCTGGAGGTCGGCCCGGCAGGGATCGCTTGTGTCCCTCGGGATTCGTGGCTTCGTTCATCGCGTGCACCGGCTCGAGTCGGCCCTGGGAGCGGTCCTGGGCGGTGATGGTGGCGCTGTCTGCGGTGGTGGTCACGTCGGCCCCTCTCGATGGTCTCCCTGCTGGACAACGGTAGTTGCTTTCGAAAGGTTGCGCCAAACACACGTTCGAGTGAAAAAACGCCGTTCACCGGACGTTGTCGTGTGTGTGGGTGTATGGCTAACGCGACACCTGGCGGACAAAAAGGCTCATTGTTGTACTCTTCACCGCCGGGGTGGCGACCTCGTGGGCTGCGACCCAGTCTGCCATCCGGAATCCGGTCGACCGGGTTGCCGGACCCCTTCTGCGTCGGAGTCCTACGTGACCTCCGTGCGGCGCCCACGCTATCTCCGTATCCGCATCAGCGGTACGTCTGCGACACGCGCGCGTGTTGGTGTATGGGCCAAGCCCCACATGTAGTGGTTGGATTGCTACAGCTGCCCACAAGTTGTGGTCCCCCGGGTCGGCGATGCTCCGGTGATCCCCTATGCTTGTGGCTGCTCCGAGGGACCCATGAGGTCTCCGGGGCTGTTGAGTCTGCTGTGAGGAGGGTTGGAGATCATGCACTGCCCCTTCTGCAGGCACCCCGACAGCCGCGTGGTCGACAGTCGTACGACCGACGACGGCACGTCGATCCGCAGGCGCCGCCAGTGTCCCGACTGCTCCCGTCGTTTCACGACCGTGGAGACCTGCTCGCTCATGGTGGTCAAGCGGTCCGGAGTCACCGAGCCTTTCAGTCGTACCAAGGTCATCAACGGCGTGCGCAAGGCATGCCAGGGAAGGCCTGTCACCGAGGACGCACTCGCACAGCTCGGCCAGCGGGTCGAGGAGGCGGTGCGGGCCACCGGAAGCGCCGAGCTGACCACCCACGACGTGGGGCTGGCCATACTCGGCCCGTTGCAGGAGCTCGACCTCGTCGCCTATCTGCGATTCGCCTCCGTCTACCGGGCATTCGACTCGCTCGAGGACTTCGAGGCCGCCATCGCGGAACTCAGGGAGGGGTCGCGAGGCCCTGCCGACGACGACGCGGGAGCGGGGAGCAAGGAAGACGACCGCGGGCCCGGAGGGACTTCGCAGGTCCCCGTGCCCGCCCACGCCGCCGACTGACCGGCGGGCCGGAACGGGGCGGAGACACCGGTTCCGGCGGGACGGCGGCGACCAGAGGCCTGTTGCGGGCGGCAACGTGAGGGTGCCCGCAGCACAAGACAGAACACCGTGTCACGGGAACATCGTGGCACTTCAGGGCGTTTTCGCCCGTACAGGGAGGCGGCATGACAGAGACGGCGAGCGGTCCGGCACGAGGTTCCCGGTCCAAGGGTGCCAAGGCCACCAAGGGCCTGCGCATCGAGCGCATCCACACCACCCCCGGCGTGCACCCGTACGACGAGGTGAGCTGGGAGCGCCGTGACGTCGTCATGACCAACTGGCGCGACGGCTCGGTCAATTTCGAGCAGCGCGGCGTCGAGTTCCCCGACTTCTGGTCGGTGAACGCGGTCAACATCGTCACCAGCAAGTACTTCCGCGGTGCCGTCGGCACCCCGCAGCGCGAGGTCAGCCTCAAGCAGCTGATCGACCGCATCGTGAAGACGTACCGGAAGGCCGGCGAGGACCACAAGTACTTCGCCTCGCCCGCCGACGCCGAGATCTTCGAGCACGAGCTGGCGTACGCCCTCCTGCACCAGATCTTCAGCTTCAACAGCCCCGTCTGGTTCAACGTCGGCACCCCGCAGCCCCAGCAGGTGTCCGCCTGCTTCATCCTGTCCGTCGACGACTCCATGGAGTCGATCCTCGACTGGTACAAGGAAGAGGGCATGATCTTCAAGGGCGGCTCCGGTGCCGGCCTGAACCTCTCCCGGATCCGCTCCTCCAAGGAACTGCTCTCCTCCGGCGGCAACGCCTCCGGCCCCGTCTCCTTCATGCGCGGCGCCGACGCCTCCGCCGGCACCATCAAGTCCGGTGGTGCCACCCGCCGCGCCGCCAAGATGGTCATCCTGGACGTCGACCACCCCGACGTCGAGGACTTCATCGAGACCAAGGTCAAGGAGGAGGAGAAGATCCGCGCCCTGCGCGACGCGGGCTTCGACATGGACCTCGGTGGCGACGACATCGCCTCGGTCCAGTACCAGAACGCCAACAACTCGGTCCGCGTGAACAACGAGTTCATGAAGGCGGTCGAGCAGGGCGGCAAATTCGGCCTGCGCGCGCGCATGACCGGCGAGGTCATCGAGGAGGTCGACGCCAAGGCCCTCTTCCGGAAGATGGCCGAGGCCGCCTGGGCCTGCGCCGACCCGGGCATCCAGTACGACGACACGATCAACCACTGGCACACCTGCCCGGAGTCCGGCCGTATCAACGGCTCGAACCCCTGCAGCGAGTACATGCACCTGGACAACACGTCCTGCAACCTCGCCTCGCTGAACCTGATGAAGTTCCTCAAGGACGACGGCAAGGGCAACCAGTCCTTCGAGGTCGAGCGCTTCGCCAAGGTCGTCGAGCTCGTCATCACGGCAATGGACATCTCCATCTGCTTCGCCGACTTCCCGACCCAGAAGATCGGCGAGAACACGCGCGCGTTCCGCCAGCTCGGCATCGGCTACGCCAACCTCGGCGCCCTGCTGATGGCGACCGGCCACGCCTACGACTCCGACGGCGGCCGCGCGCTGGCGGGTGCGGTCACCTCCCTCATGACCGGCACCGCGTACAAGCGCTCCGCCGAGCTCGCCGCGGTCGTCGGCCCGTACGACGGCTACGCCCGCAACTCCGACGCGCACAAGCGCGTCATGACGCAGCACGCCGACGCCAACGCCGTGGCCGTCCGCATGGACGACCTGGACACCCCGGTCTGGGCCGCCGCCACGGAGGCCTGGCAGGACGTCCTGCGCCTCGGCGAGCAGAACGGTTTCCGTAACTCCCAGGCGTCCGTCATCGCCCCGACCGGCACCATCGGTCTGGCGATGTCCTGCGACACCACCGGCCTCGAGCCCGACCTCGCTCTGGTCAAGTTCAAGAAGCTGGTCGGCGGCGGCTCGATGCAGATCGTGAACGGCACCGTCCCGCAGGCCCTGCGCCGCCTGGGCTACCAGGAGGAGCAGATCGAGGCGATCGTCGCCCACATCGCCGAGCACGGCAACGTGGTCGACGCCCCGGGCCTGCGGCCCGAGCACTACGAGGTGTTCGACTGCGCCATGGGCGAGCGTTCCATCTCCGCGATGGGCCACGTCCGCATGATGGCCGCGATCCAGCCGTGGATCTCGGGCGCCCTCTCCAAGACGGTCAACCTCCCCGAGAGCGCCACCGTCGAGGACGTCGAGGAGGTCTACTTCGAGGCGTGGAAGATGGGCATCAAGGCCCTCGCCATCTACCGCGACAACTGCAAGGTCGGCCAGCCGCTCTCCGCCAAGACCAAGGACAAGGAGAAGTCCGCGACCGACGCCGTCGCGGACAAGGCCGAGGCCGCCATCCGCGAGACGGTCGAGAAGATCGTCGAGTACCGCCCGGTCCGCAAGCGCCTCCCCAAGGGCCGTCCCGGCATCACCACCTCCTTCACCGTCGGTGGCGCCGAGGGTTACATGACCGCCAACTCCTACCCGGACGACGGTCTCGGCGAGGTCTTCCTGAAGATGTCGAAGCAGGGCTCCACCCTCGCGGGCATGATGGACGCCTTCTCCATCGCGGTCTCGGTGGGCCTGCAGTACGGCGTGCCTCTGGAGACCTACGTCTCGAAGTTCACCAACATGCGCTTCGAGCCGGCCGGCATGACGGACGACCCGGACGTGCGGATGGCGCAGTCGATCGTCGACTACATCTTCCGCCGCCTGGCGCTGGACTTCCTGCCCTTCGAGACCCGCTCCGCGCTCGGCATCCACTCCGCCGAGGAGCGCCAGCGCCACCTCGAGACGGGCTCCTACGAGCCCTCCGACGAGGAGGTCGACGTCGAGGGCCTGGCGCAGTCGGCGCCGCGCGCCCAGGAGCTGAAGGCCGTCGCCGCGCCGAAGGCCGAGGCGGCCAAGCCCGCCCCGAAGCAGGCCCACACCAGCGCCGAGCTGGTGGAGATGCAGCTGGGCATCCAGGCCGACGCCCCGCTGTGCTTCTCCTGCGGCACGAAGATGCAGCGGGCCGGCTCCTGCTACATCTGCGAGGGCTGCGGTTCGACCAGCGGCTGCAGCTGATGACGGGCAGTGCCTGAGGTAAGGGGCGCCGGCCATGGGCCGGCGCCCCTTACCTCTTGCCGAATGTGACCAGCCCGTGGCCTGCGCCTACGGACCGGGCGTCAGGGCTGGTGCAACCGGCCCATGGACCTGGTGAAGGTCGCGGGGTCGTCCTCGAAGCCGCGCAGGCCGGGACGGAAGTTCCAGCTGCCGGACTCGTCGTGGGTGAACTCCGCGACCGCCGCCGCCGTGGCCCCGAGCACCGAGCCGAAGTCGTCCTCGGCCAGGACGTTGTAGCCCTCCCGGATGCGTACCGCGGGATTCAGGACGCCGGCGAA
This sequence comes from Streptomyces sp. NPDC001348, assembly GCF_053597535.1. NCBI lineage: Bacteria > Bacillati > Actinomycetota > Actinomycetes > Kitasatosporales > Streptomycetaceae > Streptomyces > Streptomyces sp. NPDC001348. The sequence continues at coordinate 71,902 of NZ_JBSFIK010000027.1, forward strand.
GGTCCGGTCCACCAGGCGCTGCTGGATGACCACACCGACGACCACGCGCGCGTACCGGCTGTCGAGGCGGTCGAGTTCGAGGGTCATCACCTCGTCCCAGCCGAAGCCCTTGCCGTCGGTGCTGTCCCGGTTGAGATAGATGGTGCCGTCGGGGGACCGGCTGTCGAAGTGCACCACATAGGCCGGAGTGCCGTACGGGTCGCCCGCGGCGAACGTCGCGGCGACGATGTCGAGATCGGTGGGCGGCTCGCCCGCCGGACTCGGGTCCCACTTGAGCGCGACCTCGACCTTGCGGATCCCCTTGCTGAAGCCGGTCACCGGGCGTCCCCTTCCCCCTGGAGGCCTCACTGCCTCAACTTCTGGGCAACGACAGATCGTTGTCCATCGTGCCATGGGCGTGGGGGCGCGTGCGCGGTCGATCTCCGCCGGAGCGTGACCGGCGCCACGCCAGGTGGCCTTACCATGGCGCGGTGCTGGTCAAGTGGATTCGCTGCACCGTGGTGGACCGCCGCGGCTTCGAGCGGGGGCAGCGGAAGTGGGCGGGGCTTCTCGGGGAGCCGGGGTTTCGGGGGCAGGGCGGAGGGTGGAGCCGGCAGCGGCCGGGCGTGGCGCACATCTTCGCCTTCTGGGAGAGCCGTGCCTTCTACGACTCCTTCATGGCCCGCTCCCACGACCGGCTGGCGGCGGGGCAGTCGGGCACGTTCAAGGACATCCAGGTCAAGCTGTTCGAGTACCGCTTCGACGTGAAGACCGGCTTCGAACCCCGGTTCACCGACACAGACCTGATCCGCGTGGCCCTCTGCCGGATCCACGAGGAGCGCGTCGAGCACTTCACCCTCATGCAGGAGAAGGTCTGGAACCCGGCGATGGCCGGCTCACCCGGCATGATCCGCGGTATGTTCGGTGAGGCGCCGGGGCAGGAGTTCCTGGTGCTGTCGATGTGGCGGTCGGCCGCCGAGCACGGCAAGTACCGGACCGAGCGGGTGGAACGCCTGGCCCTGCGCGCACAGACCGAGGCGGACGTCGCGGCCCTCACCGGTGACATAGTGGAACTGGAGCCGAGCTGGACGGTGTGACATCCGGAACGGCGAATTCCGCGCCCTTGGGGGCTCTGCGGTGCAGGATTCGTGTGACCTACGCCGTATGGAGCCCGTACGGGTGCTCGAGCGGCTCTCATTGGATCTAGGGTTTCGGCATGGCACGACCACGGCGCATCGTCCTTGTCCGCCACGGGGAGTCAACGGGCAATGTTGATGACTCCGTGTACGAGCGGGAACCCGACCACGCTCTGGCACTGACCGAGCGGGGCAGGCAGCAGGCGGAGGAGACCGGCAAGACACTCCGCGAGGTCTTCGGACGTGAACGCGTGAGTGTGTACGTGTCCCCGTACCGGCGTACGCACGAGACGCTCCGCGCCTTCCACCTCGACCCGGACCTCATACGTGTGCGCGAGGAGCCCCGGCTGCGCGAGCAGGACTGGGGAAACTGGCAGGACCGTGACGACGTGCGCCTCCAGAAGGCCTACCGGGACGCCTACGGGCACTTCTTCTTCCGCTTCCCCCAGGGAGAGTCCGGTGCCGACGTGTACGACCGGGTCGGCGGCTTCCTCGAGAGCCTGTTCCGCAGCTTCGAGGACCCGGACCATCCGCCGAACGTGCTGCTGGTGACCCACGGCCTGGCGATGCGCCTGTTCTGCATGCGCTGGTTCCACTGGACCGTCGCGGAGTTCGAGTCGCTGTCCAACCCCGGGAACGCCGAGATGCGCATGCTCGTTCTGGGGAACGACGGCAGGTACACCCTCGACCGGCCCTTCGATCGCTGGCGGGAACCGGTGCCCTACTGGATCAACGGCTAGAGTGACAGGGCGATGACCGCTGACTCCTCTCCCTCCGCGCGCCTGGAGCGAGCCCTGACCAGCCTGCGTGGGCTTGCGGTGGGGGACGCGCTGGGCTCGCAGTTCTTCGTTCCGGCGCACTACCCCCTGCTGAAGCGTCGCGAGCTGCCCGCCGGTCCGTGGCAGTGGACCGACGACACGGAGATGGCCTGCTCGGTCGTCGCTGTGCTGGCTGCCCACCACCGCGTCGACCAGGACGCGCTGGCCCACTCCTTCGCCCACCATCACGACTTCGACCGGGGCTACGGCCCGGCGGTCAACCGGCTGCTGCGGCTCGTCCGCGAGGGGGAGGACTGGCGGGCGCTGGCCGCCGGACTCTTCAAGGGGCAGGGCTCGTGGGGCAACGGGGCGGCGATGCGGATCGCGCCCCTGGGAGCCTGGTACGCGGGCGACCCGGAGCAGGCCGGTCACCAGGCGGAGATCTCCGCATACCCCACGCACCAGCACCGCGAGGCCGTGGTGGGTGCGATGGCCGTCGCCGCGGCCGCCGCACTGGTCGCGGCCCCGGACGGGCCGCCCAGCCCCGGGGAACTCCTCGACTCGGTGGTCGCCCTCGTCCCGAAGAGTGCGGTCGGTGCGGGCCTGCGGCGCGCTCGGGACATGCTCGACTACGACGACGCGGCCACTGTCGCGGCCGTGCTGGGCTGCGGGCGGCGCACGAGTGCCCATGACACGGTGCCCTTCGCCCTCTGGTCGGCCGCGCGGGCTCTCGGTGACTACGAGACGGCGTTCTGGACGACCGCCCAGGTGGGTGGTGACGTGGACACCACCTGCGCCATCGTCGGTGGCGTCCTCGCGGCCGGGAAGGCGGGGACTCCGCCCGCCGAGTGGGTGGACCGGACGGAGTCGCTGCCGGACTGGCTGCGCACGACCGCGTGACGCCTGCCGCGCCGGAGCCGCCCGGCGTCACGAACGCTGCGACTACTGCGAACACTGCGTGCTCGATGGGAACTGTGCGTAACCGCCACGCGTTGTCCTGACAGTGGCCGTGCGACGCGGAGGGCGCGCGGTCGTCGAGTCGCGGTGTCGTCTGGTGTGGGGGTGGAGGCGTGACGAACGTGCGGATGGCCGGCCGGGCGCCCTTGCCGTCGGCCCCCGGGGCTCGGTCCGGCCATCCGCGGCCCTGTGCCGGGCCGGTCGCCTCAGCCGGTGCCCGGACCCGCCGTGCCGGCGAGGGCTTCGAGGTCGCTCTTGCGTACCTTGATCACCAGACCGGCGGTGGCCAGGGCGAGTACGGCCATCGCGGCGGCGGGGATGAACGCGGTCGAGATCCCGTGGGCCAGCACCTCGTGTCCCCAAGGCGCGGGCAGCTGGTGCGTCTTGGCGAAATCGGCTTTCTGTGCGGGCGTGCCGTCGGCGAGGAACTTCGGCAGCTGTTTCTTCGCCTCGTCCTTGGCGGCGGAACCGAACACCGTGGTCAGGATCGACAGCCCCAGCGAACCGCCCACCTGCTGCATGGCGTTGAGCAGCCCGGATGCCGCGCCCGCTTCGTGCTGGGCGACACCGGAGACCGCCGTGACCGTCGCCGTCACGAAGTTCAGTCCCATCCCGAATCCGAACACCAGCATCGGTCCCAGGACTCCGCCGAGGTAGGAGCTGTCGGGGCTGATGAACGTCTGCCAGACGAGCCCGATCACCACGAGGGTCGAGCCTGCCGCCATGAAGGGCTTGGGGCCGAGAGAGGGCAGGAAGCGCTGCGACAGCCCCGCGCCGACGGCGATCGCGACCGTGACGGGGAGGAAGGCCACACCGGCCTTGATCGGGCTGTAGCCCAGCACGTTCTGGACGAACAGGACGATGTAGAAGAACATGCCGAACATGGCCGCGGCCAGGCTCAGCATGATCACGTACGTGCCAGAGCGGTTGCGGTCGGTGAACATCCTCAGCGGGGTGATCGGCTCCTTGGCCCGCCTCTCGGTGAACGTGAAGGCCAGCAGCAGGACCACGGCGGCACCGAAGGATCCGAGGGTCAGACTGTCCCGCCAGCCCTCCTCGGCTGCCCGGATGAAGCCGTACACGAGCGTCGCCATACCGGCCGTGGAGGTCAGCGCACCGGCGATGTCGAAGCGCCCGGGATGCCGTTCGGACTCGTTGATGTAGAGCGGTGCGAGAAACGCGATCAACACGCCGATCGGCACGTTGACGAAGAGCACCCAGCGCCAGTCCAGCCACTCGGTGAGCATGCCGCCCGCGAGCAGGCCGATGGCGCCGCCACCCGCGGAGACGGCGGCGAACACACCGAACGCCCGGTTCCGTTCGGGGCCTTCGGGGAACGTGGTGGTGATGAGCGCCAGCGAAGTGGGCGACGCGATCGCGCCGCCCATGCCTTGCAGTGCCCGTGCCGCGAGCAGCTGCCACGGTTCCTGTGCGAGGCCGCCGAGCAGCGATGCGAAGGTGAACAGCAGGATGCCGGTCATGAAGACCCGGCGGCGGCCGAGGATGTCGCCGGCGCGCGCGCCGAGCAGCAGCAGACCGCCGAAGGTGAGCGTGTAGGCGCTGACCACCCATGTCAGGTCCGTCGTGCTGAACTTGAGCGCGTCTTGAATGTGCGGAAGAGCGATGTTCACAATCGTCGCGTCGAGTACCACCATGAGCTGGCAGGCCGCGATGACGGTGAGCGCGATGCCGGGACGCCCCTCCCGGCGGGCCGTCTTCGGTTTGTCGTCCGTGATCAGTTGAGAGGTTGTCACCTTGAGTCCCCCACAAAGCCATTAGTGAACGATCGCGTTCACTGTCGCGTCCACGGTAGTGACTCCCCGATAAGGAACGCAAGCGTTCACTTGACTTGTAGCCGCGTCGCGTTCCCCTCGCTGCCGTGCGGCGCCCTTCCTCGTTGCCTGTGTCCCCGCTCCCCGCTCACTGGAGAAACTCGGATGGTTACCTCGCGCTGGACGGCCGCTCCGCCTCGCACGGCCTCTCCCCGCCGGCGCGGCGCCGTACTCGAACGCGCGATCCTCGACGCCGCGCTGGAACAGCTCAGTACGGTCGGCTGGAACGGCCTCACGATGGAGGGGGTCGCCGCTGTCGCGCAGACCGGCAAGGCGGCGGTCTACCGTCGCTGGCCGTCCAAGGAGGACCTGGTCGTGGACGCGCTGCGGGCCGGACTGCCGCGGCTCGAAGAGGCTCCCGACACGGGGAGCGTGCGCGAAGACCTCCTCGAGCTGTGCTTCCAGGCCCGCCGGGCCATGTTCTCCCGTCCCGGCTTCGCGCTGCGCGCCATCATTCACGAATGCGATCCCGCGCAGGCTGAACGCTTCCATGAAGTGATCTTCGGTGTGGTGATCGAGCCTACCCTCAGATTGCTGCGCGACGTCATCTCCCGCGGTATAGAGCGAGGTGAGGTGCGTCCGGACGCGGCTAACGGCTATGTCTTCGACGCCATTCCGGCGATGATGATGTACCGATCAAAGGTTGGCGGAAGCGAATGGAGCGACCGAGATCTGGAGGAGATGATCGACCAGCTGATGATTCCGCTGCTTCGGCCGCACGGTTGCTGATCCGTCGGTGCGGCGACCCTGGCGCGGCTTGGGCCACCGGGGTGTCGCGCAGGGATCCCGGCGGCGTACCCTAAGGGCGCCATGCCGTACGAACCACCAACTCACACTGTCGAGCGCTCACTCCGCGCCACGACCGGAGCCAAGGTCATTGCCGGTGTCGATGAGGTGGGGCGCGGCGCGTGGGCCGGACCTGTGACCGTCTGCGCGGCGATCACCGGCCTCCGCCGTCCGCCCGCGGGCCTCACCGACTCCAAGCTGCTGACCGTCAGGCGGCGCACGGAACTCGCCGAGGCGCTGCGGCAGTGGGTGACGTCCTACTCCCTGGGGCACGCATCCCCGCAGGAGATCGACGATCTGGGGATGACGGCCGCGTTGCGGCTCGCCGCGGTCCGTGCCCTGGAAGCCCTGCCCGTCCGTCCCGAAGCCGTGATCCTCGACGGGAAGCACGACTATCTCGGCATGCCCTGGATGGTACGCACCGTGATCAAGGGTGACCGGTCGTGCGTGGCGGTGGCGGCGGCGTCGGTGATCGCCAAGGTTCAGCGCGACAAAATGATGGCCGAACTGGGTATCGACCATGCAGACTTCGGTTTTGCGGACAACGCCGGGTATCCGTCGCCAGTCCACAAGGCCGCGCTGGCGGAGCGGGGCCCCACCCCGTACCACCGGTTGTCATGGGCGTATCTTGATGCGCTGCCCCAGTGGCGGCACCTCAAGAAGGCCCGCAGCTGGGCGGACGGAAGCGTTCCGGAAATCGAGGGTCAGCTCGGCTTCGATTTCTGACGATTCCGCTCGCACTGATGTGCCACCCGGTCGCGCAAGCCGCACCAACGTTTGATAAATAACAGCTCATGCCTCTCATTCCCGAGGAGCCTCAGATTCACGAGAGTGCCCAGGGTCCCCGCGCCACTCCGGCCAGTGGCCGTACCGCGCCGACCCCCCGTCCCGTACCCGGCCCCCGCCCCGCGGCCCCGTCGCGTCCCGGTCGTCCCGGCCCTCTCCGGCCCGCGCCCCCGGTGCAACGCACGCCGCGTGACACGGCCACTGCCAAGCCGGGCCCTGCGGGCCCGGCCGCTGCCGCCGCCACCGCGGCTGTGACCCCGCAGATCCAGCTGATCCCCGCTTCCGCCGACGGCGCCCTCGACGCCGCCGAGGAAGCGGTCGACCTGCTCCTGGAATCGGGTCGTGCCCCTGGTGACGTGCTGGTGATCACCACTGGCGAACCGCACCCGTGGGCGGCCCACGAGCTGTCCTTCGGTGAAGCCTCCTACTGGGCGCAGCACGACGCGGGCGACGACGTCTTCTACACCGACGCCGCCGCGGTCTCCCGCGCCGCAGCTCGCCCTGTGGTCGTCGTCGCCGTCAACGGCGGCTCCGACGTCGCCGCCGCCGAGGCTCTTCCGCTCGCCCACACGCGGGCGAGCGCCCTGCTGATCGTCTGCGGTGACCCGCAGCAGATCAACTCGGTGCTGGGCGCGGGCGTCTGACCGCGTCCGGCACCGCCCCGGGGTGCCTTGGCTGACAGTAGTGCCGCCGCCGCGGCACGGGGCCGGTGCGGTCTTCGGCGTGCCCGCACAACGGACGGGGACGCGCAGCTCCGGCTGGGCGTCCCGGGGACCGGGTGGTCGCCCTGAACGGCCGTTCCGCCTGCCGCTACCCCTGTGTGCCGCGGCGCGGGGCGGCCTCGCGCGCCGGGCCGCCGCGCTCGGCGACCCCTCCGCGGTCGTCGTACGCCGCCCCGGCGCCGCACCGGACCAGCGCCTGGCGAACAGGCGCCTGCCGTGCGTCGCAGGGGCGCGTAACGATCTGCTTGGTGGCCGTACCGGCCGCTGTCAGCGGGCCGCCGCCCGGCGCAGAACGTCCGAGACGGCGCCACCGGTGCGGGGCAGTGGGGGCGGGGCGTCCGAAGTGGCGAAGGGCTCCGGTGCCGAGTCCGCGCTCGGACGGCGGCCACCGCGGCCTTCGCCGAGCACCTGCCAGCCGTCCCGGGTCAGCGTGATGTACGCCCCGCAGCGCAGTCCGTGCAGGGTGCAGGCGTCGCGCAGTCCCCACATCCACGCGCCGTCCTCCTCCGTCCAACGCGCGTCGCCCTCACGGCAGTAGAGCAGCACGGCGGTGCGTACCGGGGTACGGCGCCGCAGATCGTGCGGAATGACGCGGCGGAGCTGGGCCAGCAGCGCGTTGCGGAACATCCAGCCGTCGGCGGGGGCCGGGCGACGGGTGAACGAGGCGCTCGCGCACAGCCGATCGTCCGGGTCCAGGACGGCCACGATCGCGGTGGCCGGTCTGGGACGGTGCCGGGCGTGCAGCCCGCTGACCACCTCGCGAGGGTTGCGCAGCAGCGGGATTCCGGCGGCGGCCCATTCCGCGGGCTCGAGCAGTCGGCTGGCGGAAGCGGCGGACGCGGACGTCGACAGCGATGCCGCCGAGGACGGAGCGAATCCGAAGGTCACGTTCCTCCCTTCGGCTACGCGCCCATACTGACGGGCGGGGTCGGATTTCGGGGAGCGCGCACCGCAGCAAAGCCCAACCGGATCACGAGCGAGCCGTGCGGGGAGCGGACCTCAATTCTTCCTGTCGAACTTGGATGCGGCAACGAGCAATTGGGGCAGGCGACTGTTATCTGGTGGTGCGTGGCTTATATCCCTACCCACTGCCTCTCCGGTGACACGGGGGAGGTCACCCTTGGACGGCGAGGACCAGCGGCAACACCCCCTGTGCACCCGATTTCCTGAGCAGCCGGGCCGCGACCGCCAGGGTCCAGCCCGTCTCGGTGTAGTCGTCGACGAGGAGGACGGGGCCCGGAGCCTCCGCGAGGGCCGAGGCGAGCTCCGACGGCACGGTCAGGGTGCCGTCCAGGGTCTTGAGGCGTTGCGCGCTGTTGCTGCGGGAGGCTCGCGGCACGTCACCCGCGTACTCCACGGAGCCGAGCAGGGGCAGCCGGCCGATCTCCGCGATGCGGGCGCCCAGGGAGTGGATCAGCCGTGGCCGGGTGCCAGAGGCGACGGTGACGACCCCCACCGGACGGTCCTGCGGGTCGGACGCACCGGGGGCCCAGCCGCCGGGCCCCTTGGCCCAGTCGGTCAGCACGCCCACGACGGCTCGCGCCACGTCGTCCGGCACGGGCGCGTCGGCCGCCCCGGGGGCGAACATCGGCCGCAGCCGGTTGCCCCAGCCGATGTCCGACAGACGCCCAAGGGCTCGCCCGGGGGCGGCCTGTTCCCCGGCCGGGATACGGCCCTTGAGGTCGATGCCGATCGCCGGGAGCCCCGTAGGCCACATCCGGCGGGGTTCCACCTCCACGCCCGCCCGGCCGAGATCGACACGCGCGGCGTCCAGCGCGGCCGTTGACGCCCGAGCACTGAAGCGCGCGCCCGCGCAGTTGTCGCAGCGGCCGCATGCCTTGGCGCCCTCGTCGTCCAGTTGACGCTGCAGGAACTCCATCCGGCACCCCGTGGTGGTGGCGTAGTCGCGCATGGCCTGCTGCTCGGCCTTCCGCTGGCGTGCCACCCAGTCGTACCGCTCGGAGTCGTACGTCCACGGTCGGCCGGTGGCGATCCAGCCGCCCTTGACGCGCTGGACCGCGCCGTCCACGTCGAGGACCTTCAGCATCGTCTCCAGCCTGGAGCGGCGCAGTTCCACCAGGGGCTCCAGGGCGGGCAGCGACATCGGGCCGTCGGCGCGGGCGAGCACGTCGAGGGTGCGGCGCACCAGGTCCTCGGAGGGGAAGGCGAGCGACGCGAAGTACTCCCAGATCGCCTCGTCCTCCTTCCCGGGCAGGAGGAGCACCTCGGCATGCTCGACGCCGCGGCCCGCTCGGCCGACCTGCTGGTAGTAGGCGATGGGGGAGGAGGGTGAGCCCAGGTGGACGACGAACCCGAGGTCGGGCTTGTCGAAGCCCATGCCGAGTGCCGACGTCGCGACGAGTGCCTTGACCCGGTTGGCGAGCAGGTCCTCCTCGGCCTGCTGCCGATCGGCGTTCTCCGTCCTGCCGGTGTACGAGGCGACGGCGTGCCCGCGCTGCCGGAGGAAGGCGGTGACCTCCTCGGCGGCGGCCACGGTGAGCGTGTAGACGATCCCGGAGCCTGGCAGGTCGTCGAGGTGGTCGGCGAGCCACGCCATGCGGTGGGCGGCGTCGGGCAGCGCGAGGACGTTCAGGGTGAGGCTCTCCCGGTCCAGAGGGCCCCGCAGTACCAGGGCGTCCGAGGAACCCCCGGTGCCGAGCTGCTCCGCGACGTCCGCGGTGACGCGTGCGTTGGCCGTGGCGGTGGTGGCGAGCACGGGGACACCCGGCGGGAGGTCGGCGAGCATGGTCCGCAGCCGGCGGTAGTCCGGACGGAAGTCGTGGCCCCAGTCGGAGATGCAGTGAGCCTCGTCCACGACGAGGAGCCCGGTCTCGGCGGCCAGTTTGGGCAGGACCCGGTCTCGGAAGTCGGGGTTGTTGAGTCGCTCCGGGCTGACCAGCAGGACGTCGACCTCTCCCGCGGCGATCTCGGCCTGGACGGTGTCCCAGTCCTCGGTGTTCGAGGAGTTGATCGTCCGGGCGTGGACGCCGGCCCGGGCCGCTGCTTCCACCTGGTTGCGCATCAGCGCCAGCAGCGGCGAGACGATCACGGTGGGGCCGCTGCCGCGGGCCCGCAGCAGGGAGGTCGCCACGAAATAGACCGCGGACTTGCCCCATCCCGTGCGCTGCACGACCAGGGCCCGGCGCCGGTCGGCGACCAGTGCCTCGATCGCCCGCCACTGGTCCTCACGCAGTCGGGCGGTGCCTGTGGCGTCCCCGACGAGGCGGGCGAGGACGGTGTCGGCCTGAGTCCGGAGATCCGCGTTGCTCGTGTGGTCCATGCGTTCCATACAACAGGACGGCACTGACAGACGGGCCGGCCGAGGCGCCCGGATCGGCACGTGCACACCCTTGGCGTGTCCCTGCTCGGACTTATCCACAGGCCGAAGCGGGATTTCGTGATCCGCGAGATCGTCGTCGCATGACGAACCACAGTGAAACGACCGGACCCTCCGAAAACGGAGACATCGCCGCATCGGGGGCGCTGGGCGCAGGCATCGCCCATGACGGCCAGGTCACCCTGCGCACCCCCGCCGAGCTGGCTGATGCCCTCCCCTATCTGCTCGGCTACCGCCCCGAGGACAGCATCGTCCTGGTCGCTCTCCACGACCGCGACGGCCGCGGCAGGTTCGGCGGACGGGCCCGGCTCGGCATCCCCGCGGGTCCGGACGACTGGGCCGCGGCCGCCCGGCAGTTGGCCCACGGCCTGGTGACCGGCAGCGAGCGCAGAGGCGCCCGCCCGGAGCAGATGGTGGCCTACGTCTGCCAGGAACCTGGAAAGGGAGAGTCGGGCAGCGAGGTCATGGAGCGTCTCCGTCCGCTCGCCCAGCTGCTGCGCACCGAGTGCGGCAGCCTCGACGTACCGGTGATCGAGGCGCTGTGCATCTCCGGCGGCCGCTTCTGGTCGTACTGCTGCCCCAACCAGGACTGTTGCCCTGCGGAAGGGATGCCGATGGGCCTGCCCGGCACCTCCGTGCTGGCGGCCGCGGCCACCTACGCCGGAATCCAGGTACGCGGCACGCTCGGCGAGATGCATGCGCGGCTGCTGCCCTGGCAGACCGGGGCCGTGCTGGAGCAGGAGATCGTGCTGGACGCCGCGGGCATGTCTCTGGTGCCCCGGATCCTCGACGACGCGACCCGGGCGGACGTGGCGGAGGAAACCCTCGATCTCGCCGAACGGATCATGAAGCGGTTCGCCGCGGCACCTTCCGTGTCCGGCGCGCACCAGGCGGACCGCCGCGACGACGAACTGCTCGCTCACGACGAGGCCGCGGCGCTGATCCTCGGCCTGCAGGACCGCACGACCCGCGACCGCGCCGCCGCGTGGATGGAAGGCGACGACGCCGGTCCCGCCCTGCGTCTCTGGCGTGCTCTGGCCCGCCGCTGCGTAGGGCCCTACGGCGAGCACGCCGCCGCACCCCTCACCCTGGCCGGCTGGGTCGCATGGTCCACGGGCGACGACCTCGAGGCCCGCGAGGCCCTGGCCATGGCGCTCGGCGCGGATCCGGACTATCTCTTCGCCCGGCTCCTGCACCAGGCGTGCAACGAGGGCCTGGACCCGGAGTCGATCCGCCGCTGTCTGCGCGCCCAACGCGCGGGACATGCGCGACCGGACGACACGCCCGAGGCCGTCACGGAGAACGACGTCACCACGGGCGGCCGGGGCACGCCGGAGACGGGAGGCCACCGACGCCATCGCCCCCGTCCGGGAGAGGGTGCCACGCGCCCGCGCCCCGCCCCGGGATCGCCGGAGGCCGAGAGGACTCCTCCCGCCGCTCCGGGCCACTCACGCCCCCGCCCGTCGAAGCCGGGACGCACACGCACGCGAGCGGCGGGCAAGAGGGGGGCCCGGACGGGCGGTACCGCACCGGAACGCACACCGTCAGCGCGCGACGACGCGGAAGGGGACCGGTGAACCCGCATCGGGCCGGACTGGGAGGCCGAGCGGGACTGGGCGGACGACTCATCAAGACCGGCTGGAGGCGGCGGCCGTCCGCTAGCCGGCGCGCCCGTCGGCCGGCCCGCAGCGCCCGGGCGGACTCCGGTGGCCTCGCGCTCTTTCGCCGGCACCGGCGCGGTGATCCGGACCGGGCCCGTGCCGGCCCTGCGGCCACACCGTCGTTCGGGCGGCCCACCGAAGGGGAGCGTGACCAGGAGGAGTCCCGTTCCGTTCACCTGAGTGGCGGAACGCCAGGACGGGCCGTGCCGCCGGTCCCTCGTCCCTCCCGAGCCCTCCTCCACCCGGCGCCGGACACGTCCCCGGCGCACAGAGCGCAGAAGAAGCCCGCCATGCATCAGCCGACCCAGCACGTCCCGGGGGACGGGCGCATCTCCCCGGGCCGACCCGTGCCGTCCCCGCAGGAGGCCGGAGCCGGCCCCGCCCGGCCCCGCCGCAAAGCCACCGCACGCGCACAACTCCCGGCAGCGCGCCTTCCGGACGGCCTGCCGCCCACCCACGACGTACTGATCTGCCTCGCCCTGCCCGGCCTCGCCATCTCCACGGAGCAGGGACAGCTGACCGGGCGGGGCCTCGAGGGGTTCTACCGGGCGGGCCGGCGCCTGCTCTCCCGCTGCCAGGTCAGGGTGGCCGGACGCGAACCGCTGCCGGTGCAGGCCAGGATGACCGGAGCCGACCGGGTCCGGTTCGTGGGCACAGTGCGCGCCTCCCCTGCAGCGGGACCCGATCCGGACATCGTCGTGGAGCGCATCCGCGCCGCCGGCGGCACCGAACGGATCACTCTGCACAGCTCCGCCCCGCGCCCGCTGCGCCTGCCGCTCGAGGTGGTCCTGGCCACGGACCTCGCGGACCTCGGTGCCATCGCCTCCGGGAACACGGGCGGCGAACTGCGCGCCGACGTCCACGACTGCGGCCTGCGCTGGACCGGCCGCACCGGTGGCTCATCGGTCACGGCCCATCCACCGCCCGCCGACGCACTGGCCTCCGCCGGACTCCTGCGCTGGGAGCTGGAACTCGCACCGGGCGGTACGGCCACAGTGGAGCTGCGGGTGAGAGCGGAAGGAGCAGGGCCGGTCAGAGCCGTGGGACGCGCCGCGACGAGCCCCCTGGCCCGCGCCCGTGCGACGAGTGACGACCGAAGAGTCCCGGCACTGCTGCGCACGAGCATCGAGGACCTCGAGGCCCTGCTGCTGCGCGATCCCGCGCACCCGGCGGACACCTGCCTGGCGGCAGGAGCGCCCTGGCGCTGCGGCCCGGCCCCGGTCGAGGCACTCGCCGCCGCGCGGATGACGCTGCCGCTCGGCACCCGGCTCGCCGCGAGCACCCTGCGCATCCTCGCCCGCACCCAGCTCACGGGGCCGGGGCCACGGGCCGGCCTCGTCCCCGGACCACGCCGGGACGCGGGCACCCACCTACCGCCCGGCTGCACTGCCACCGAGGCCACGCTGCTGTTCCCGGTCCTGTTGGCGGAGGCCCGCCGGTGGGGACTCCCGGAGCGGGAGACGGGCCGACTGCTTCCCGCGGCGGAGCGCTGCCTGACATGGCTGCGCACCACCGTGGGAGAAGGCCCATACCTTCGCGATCCGCAGCCGGGAGGGCCGATACGCTGCGAGACACAGGCCCACGCGCACCGCGCCGCGCTGCTCGGCGCGGATCTCCTCGACGGCTGCGGCAGACCGGGCGGCGAGGGGCTGCGGCAGTGGGCGCAGGAACTTCGGACCGCCTTCCGGCGCGACTTCTGGGTCGAGGGCCGGGGAGGCGGCCGCCCGGTCGCGGCCCTCGGCCCGGACGGCCGCCCCCTCCCGCACCTCGGCGCCGCGAGCGTCCACCTCCTGGACACGGGTCTGCTGGGCGCCGGAGAACTCGCGCCGGGTCTCCTGGACAAGGCGCAGACGGAGGAACTCGCCCGGTCGCTCGGAGGCCCGGCCATGGACTCGGGCTGGGGTCTGCGCGGGCTCGGCGCCAAGGAGGCGGGACACAATCCGTTCGGCCACCGGACCGGAGCCGTCCGCGTCCATGAGACGGCTCTCGCCGTCGCCGGGCTGACCGCCGCGGGTCATGAGAAGGAGGCCGGCGGACTGCTGCGCGGGCTGCTCGCCGCGGCCGAGCACTTCGGCCACCGGCTGCCCGAGATGTACGCCGGAGAACAGCGCGCCGAGGGAAGCGCCCCCGTACCGCACCCGGCCGCCTGCCGCCCGTCCGCCACGGCGGCGGCCTCCACCGTGCTGGTCCTCGCCGCGCTCACGGGTGTCCGCCCCGACGTGCCGGCCCGTACGGTCACCCTGCGCCCCGCGCGCAGCACGCCCCTGGGCGAGATCGGCCTGACCGGACTGCGGGTCGCGGGCGAGCCCTTCTCCATAAGGGTCAGCAGACTCGGCCTGGCCGTGGTCGAGGAGGCGGCGGACGGCCTGCAGCTGGGATCCTGACCGCTCAGGGGCGTGTTTATCGTCAGGAAGACGACTATGATCGCGGCATGCCCTACGACCCGTCAGCGTTCCCGCCCTTCGCCGTCACCGTGGACCTGGTCGTGCTGACCGTGCGCCGCGATGCCCTGTGTGCGCTGGCGGTACGCAGGGGTGAGCCGCCGTTCCAGGGGCGCTGGGCGCTGCCCGGCGGCTTCGTACGGGCCGACGAGGACCTGGCACAGGCGGCGGCGCGGGAACTGGCCGAGGAGACCGGGCTGCGCGCCCACGACCCGCACGCCCCCGCCCAGGACCAGGGCGCCCACCTGGAACAGCTGGCGACCTACGGCGACCCCAAGCGGGATCCCCGCATGCGCGTGGTCAGCGTCGCGCACCTGGCGCTCGCCCCCGACCTGCCCCCGCCCCGGGCGGGCGGCGACGCCAGCAACGCGCGGTGGGCGTCCGTCGAGGAACTGCTGCAGCAGGGCGGATACGGCCGCGACGGCGAGTCTGTGGCACCGCTGGCCTTCGATCACGCCCAGATCCTGGCCGACGGAGTGGAACGGGCACGCTCGAAGATCGAGTACTCGTCGCTGGCCACCGCTTTCTGTACGCCGGAGTTCACCGTCGGGGAGCTGCGTCGGGTCTACGAGGCCGTCTGGGGCGTCGCGCTCGACCCCCGTAACTTCCACCGCAAGGTCACCGGCACCCCTGGGTTCCTCGTTCCCACCGGGGGTACGACCACCCGCCAGGGGGGCCGTCCCGCCCAGCTCTTCCGGGCCGGCGGCGCCACCCTGCTCAACCCTCCGATGCTGCGACCCGAGGTCTGAGGCTCCGGCGGCGGGCGACTGCGCCGAAGTGGTACCCGAAAATCTGGACATATCGCGCTATCTTGCTGCGGGTGATCCAGGCCTTCGGACTGACCAGCAACGCCCGCAAGGGAAGCCCGCCTGTCGTCGACGACGTCTCGTTCGAGGCTCGGCCGGGTTGTGTCACCGCGCTTCTGGGCGCTCCGGGCGCGGGCAAGACGACAACGCTCAGACTCATGCTGGAACTTGAACACGGGCGTGGGATCACCTACTTCAAAGGGCGGCCCCTGCATCACGTCCCCCACCCCTCGCGCGAGGTCGGCGTGCTCCTGGGCGACGTGCCGGGACACCCGGCACGCACGGTCCGCGGCCATCTGCGCATGCTCTGCGCGGCGGCGGGAGTGTCCGTCCGGCGCGCCGACGAGGTGCTCGAGGCCGTCGGTCTCGTCAGTCTGCGTGAGGAACGCCTGGGCACCCTGTCGGGCGGCATGGATCGTCGGCTCGGCCTGGCGTGCGCCCTGCTGCCCGACCCGCACACGCTCGTGCTGGACGATCCCGCCGGAGGGCTCTCCGCCGGGGAAGGCCGCTGGCTGCACGGCATGCTGCGCGCCCACGCGGCACAGGGCGGCACCGTCCTGTTCAGCACGGCCGATCCCAAGGAAGCCGCTCGCGAAGCCGACCGGGTCGTCACCCTGGAGCAGGGCCGGCTCCTCGCGGACCAGGAGGCAGCGGAGTTCGGTCGCACCCGGCTGCGTCCTCGCGTCGCCGTCCGCAGCCCGCACGCCGCACGGCTGACCGCCGTCCTCACGAAGGAGGCCCGTACGACCCGGCGTTCCGTCGAGGTCGTGCCCGAGGGTGGCAACCGCCTCTCCGTGTACGGCAGTACGACCGCCGAGGTCGGCGAGATCGCCTTCTGTCACGGGATCCTCGTCCACCAACTCGCGGATGAAACGGGCGACATGGGGCCCGGCGCAGGTTCCCTCGTGCCGGACGGGCATGAGTTCGCCGTCGAACGGCCGGCACCGGAGGGCGGATCCGGCGATACGGACGAGCCTTCGCCGACGGGTCGGCGGCAGAACGCCGACGGGCAACCCGTGGTCGGTCAGCCGCGCAAGAGCGAGGGACCCGGAGCGGGCGACGCGCCCGACCCGGCGCGCGCGGGGGCCGCCCACGAGGCGCCCGCCGCGGATCGCGCGCAGGCCGCTCGGGAACTGCCGGCAGTCGACCGGCCCCCGACCGTCGGCGCGTTGCGGAAGCGAGGCCGGCCGCCGACGGACGGAGCCTCGTCCGCCGCCGACACGGCACCGTCGTCCGCCGCCGACACGGCACCGTCGATCCCCGCCCCGTCCGCTGAGGCGATCAGCACGACCGCAACCGCAGCGCGCTCCCCGCAGGCCTCCGACGCACCCGCCGTCCAGGCACGGGCGGGCGCCCCCGACGCGGCACCGCCCGCCCGCGCGTCCCTCACCGCAGCGGGCGGCCCGCACGAACGGCGTGAGCCGACCGGTGCCCGGCCCGCCACCGGGGGCGCGGGGAACCCCGCCGCCGGTGCCGTGCCCGACACCCTGTCCGTCCTCCCGCCGCCCATCGTCGTGTGTCCCGCCCCCAGCCCGCTCCGCCCGCTGCGCTACGAACTCCGCCGCGCCGCAGGCATCGGCACGGGTTTCCTCACGTGCGGAGCCGTGCTCATGGTCTCCGCCCTCATCGCCGTGCTGCTCGCCCGGCTCGGTCACACCCCGCAGGCCCGGCTGTTCGCGGCGTGGCCGGCGGAACTTCCCCTGCCTCCCGCAGCGCTCGGCTCGGCGCTGCTCGGCGCGCTGGCCTTCGGCGACGAGTTCCGTCATCCCGCCCTGGCCGCCGACCGCGGCACCGTGCCCCGCCGGCTGGGACTGCTCACCGCCAAACTCCTCGTATCCGGTGTCACGGCGGCGATGCTGGCCTTCCTCACCGCGGGCTGCGACGCCGAGGCCCTCTACGTCGTCTACGGACGGGAGCTCGCCCGGGTTCCGGCCGACTGGCTCGCCCTCGGCGCCGGTTGGTTCGGGCTCGTGGTGGGGTGTGCCTGGGCCGGCGTGCTGGCCGCGGGGGTTTTCCGGTCCACCTCGGCCGGGCTCGCCGCGGTCGTGGCGGTACCGGTCGTCGTCGTGCCCGTCGTGCAGAAGGCGCTCGAGGGGCCGGCTGTGCGCATGGCGGCGGACTTTCCGCTGCGTATGCACCGGGTCTTCCTGCTGCAGTGGCCCTTCGGAGGCGAGCGCTACCTGGCCGCGGCCGCCCGGCTCGTCGCCCAACCCGTGGGCGGTGCGCTGACGTTGTCGCTGACCGCCCTGCTCTGCGCGTATCTGCTCATGACCTTCAGGGGCAGGCTTCGATGACTACTGTCCGTGCGCTTCCGGGCCCGTCATGCGCACAACTCCCCACAGAAAGCCCATTTCTTTCCGATAAGGCGTCAATTGCGACGGGGTGAGCGATCACCCTTTCGTGTGCTTTTCACCAAAGACCTCAAGGGAGTTGGAGACGACGCCGACAAAGGATCCGTGAGTACCCTTGCGCACACCATGATGACCGCCGCCCGCTCCACCGACTCCGGTCTGTCCGGCCCGGGCGAACTCGACCGCTACCCCTACGCCGAGGCGCCCGCCCCCGACCGCGTCGGAGCGCCCGTCTGGGACGGCGCGGACCCCGAACTGGGTCGTGTGGGCCGACGGGCCGCGGGCAGCCGCGGCCGGGGCCTGCACGGCCAGCTCGTGCAACAGCTGGGTCAGATGATCGTCTCGGGCGACCTGGGGGCGGACCGCCCGCTGGTGCCGGAGGAGATCGGCCAGCGCTTCGAGGTCTCCCGCACCGTCGTCCGTGAGTCCCTCCGCGTGCTGGAGGCCAAGGGACTGGTCAGCGCCCGCCCGAACGTCGGCACACGGGTGCGTCCCGTCAGTGACTGGAACCTCCTCGACCCGGACATCATCGAGTGGCGCGCCTTCGGGCCGCAGCGGGACGACCAGCGGCGCGAGCTGAGCGAGCTGCGCTGGACGATCGAACCGCTGGCGGCGCGCCTCGCCGCCGGTCACGGTCGCGAGGACGTCCAGCAGCGCCTCTCCGACATGGTCCAGATCATGAGTCACGCCATGGCGCAGGGCGACGCGCTCACCTTTTCGCGGGCCGACGCGGAGTTCCACTCGCTGCTCATCCAGATCGCGGGCAACCGCATGCTGGAGCACCTCTCCGGAATCGTGTCGGCGGCCCTTCAGGTCTCCGGCGGTCCGGTCACCGGCTGTGAGCGGCCCAACGACGCCTCTCTGGCCCAGCACGCCCGGATCGTCGACGCGCTCGGGGCCGGGGACGGCACGGCGGCCGAGGCGGCCATGCGCCAACTGCTCACCGTCCATCCCGAGGTCGAGCGTGTGGTGCCCGCCCCGCGCGAGCACTGACCCGCACCTCGGGCGGTGGGGTCGGGATGTGCCGCGTTCACGTGGTGTCGCCGGGCCCGGTAACCGTCTGCCGCCGGGCTCGCCGGGTCCTCAGGGACCTCGGCGTGTCCGGCCGGTTTGGTGGCGTGATCATCCAAGGCGTTATCTGTCCATGTATGACCATTTTTAACTGCTTACGGGGTGTGACTCGGGCCACGCAGATTGGGCGTAACGCTTGCGGGAACAACGCGATGACCTAAGAGGTGACAGCCGCGGAGGGAATACGGACGCCATTCAAGGCGCTGTGCATCTTCCCGGCCCCCGCCCGCGCCGTCGGCCCATCCCCAAGCCGGCGGTCGGCTCCTGTCCGTCGTGGACGGGGCCGGAAGCCGTTTTCCAACGTTCCGAGAGGTTGTTCGTGTCGGCCAGCACATCCCGTACGCTCCCGCCGGAGATCGCCGAGTCCGTCTCTGTCATGGCGCTCATTGAGCGGGGAAAGGCTGAGGGGCAGATCGCCGGCGACGATGTGCGTCGGGCCTTCGAAGCTGACCAGATCCCGGCCACTCAGTGGAAGAACGTACTGCGCAGCCTCAACCAGATCCTCGAGGAAGAGGGTGTGACGCTGATGGTCAGTGCCGCGGAACCGAAGCGGACCCGGAAGAGCGTCGCAGCGAAGAGTCCGGCCAAGCGCACCGCCACCAAGACGGTCGCGGCGAAGACGGTGACCACGAGGAAGGCCACCGCCACCACGGCCGCTCCGGCCGTGCCCGCCGACGCCGCCGTCGCCGATCCCGCCGAGGAAGCCGCACCCGCCAGGAAGGTCGCAGCCAAGAAGGCGACGACTGCCAAGAAGGCGGCCGCGAAGAAGACCGTCGCGGCCAAGAAGACGGCGGCCAAGAAGACGACCGCCAAGAAGGACGACGCCGAGCTCCTCGAGGAAGAGGTGCTCGAGGACACCAAGGTCGCCGATGAGCCCGAGGGCGCCGAGAACGCGGGCTTCGTGCTGTCCGACGAGGACGAGGACGACGCTCCCGCGCAGCAGGTCGCCGCTGCGGGCGCCACCGCCGACCCGGTCAAGGACTACCTCAAGCAGATCGGCAAGGTCCCCCTGCTCAACGCCGAGCAGGAGGTCGAGCTGGCCAAGCGCATCGAGGCGGGCCTCTTCGCGGAGGACAAGCTCGCCAACGCCGACAAGCTGGCGCCGAAGCTCAAGCGCGAGCTCGAGATCATCGCCGAGGACGGCCGACGCGCCAAGAACCACCTCCTGGAGGCCAACCTCCGTCTGGTGGTCTCCCTGGCCAAGCGCTACACGGGCCGCGGCATGCTCTTCCTGGACCTCATCCAGGAGGGCAACCTCGGTCTGATCCGTGCCGTCGAGAAGTTCGACTACACCAAGGGCTACAAGTTCTCCACGTACGCCACCTGGTGGATCCGTCAGGCGATCACCCGCGCCATGGCCGACCAGGCTCGCACCATCCGTATCCCGGTGCACATGGTCGAGGTCATCAACAAGCTCGCCCGCGTGCAGCGCCAGATGCTCCAGGACCTGGGCCGCGAGCCCACTCCGGAGGAGCTGGCGAAGGAACTCGACATGACCCCGGAGAAGGTCATCGAGGTCCAGAAGTACGGCCGCGAACCCATCTCGCTGCACACCCCGCTGGGTGAGGACGGCGACAGCGAGTTCGGTGACCTCATCGAGGACTCCGAGGCCGTCGTCCCCGCCGACGCGGTCAGCTTCACACTCCTGCAGGAGCAGCTGCACTCCGTGCTCGACACCCTGTCCGAGCGCGAGGCCGGCGTCGTCTCCATGCGCTTCGGTCTCACCGACGGTCAGCCGAAGACCCTCGACGAGATCGGCAAGGTGTACGGCGTGACGCGTGAGCGCATCCGCCAGATCGAGTCCAAGACCATGTCGAAGCTGCGTCACCCGTCGCGTTCGCAGGTGCTGCGCGACTACCTCGACTAGGCCGCACGGCGATCGGATCCCGGTAGCAGCACGAAGGCCCGGCCCCCCCGCGGGGGGCCGGGCCTTCGTGCTGCGCGCCGTGGCGCTCTGGATGACTCTGGGTTTCTCGATCGGAACCTGGAGTGAGGAGCATCCATGCCTCGACCCTGTGCCCGGGCGTTGGTCCGGCCACTGTTCCTGGCGGCCCTGTCGGCCGTCATACCGTTGGCCGGAGCGGCACCCACGGCCGCCGACAGCGTTGTCGTGGGGGGTTTTCCCGTCGACGTGTCCGAGAGTCCGTGGACGGTGGCGCTGTCCAGCCGTGACCGGTTCGGGGGTATGCGAGCAGGGCAGTTCTGCGGCGGTGCCGTGGTCGGCAGGACCACGGTGCTGACCGCGGCCCACTGTCTGACCGGGGACGTCCTGGGGGCGCCGCCCGACAAGATGCGGGACCTCAAAGTCATCGCCGGTCGAACAGACCTGCTGGCCGGCGACGGCGAGGAGATCGCCGTTCGCGGGGTGTGGGTCAATCCCGGCTACGACGAGATCAGCAACGCCGGCGACTTCGCAGTGGTCAGCCTCGCCGAGCCCCTGCCGCGGAGCTCGGTCGTGGCGATGGCGGCCGCCGGCGACCCGGCGTACGAGCCGCGGGCCAAGGCCCTGGTCTCCGGGTGGGGTGACACGACCGGCGCCGGTGACTACACCCGGCACCTGCACGCCGCACGGGTGCGCGTGCTGCCCGACGCCCAGTGCGCCAAGGCCTATCCCGGCGGGCTGGACGGCACGTACCGGCCCGACTCCATGCTGTGCGCCGGCGAGGCCGAGGGCGGCCCCGACGCCTGTCAGGGCGACAGCGGAGGCCCTCTGGTGGCCCAGGGGCGGTTGATCGGACTGGTGTCGTGGGGGAACGGCTGCGGACGGCCGGGCAGTCCGGGCGTCTACACGCGGGTGTCCGACGTCGTGCGGACGCTGGAGTCGGCGAGCAAGGCGGGCGGCCTGCGGGCGCCCCACAAGGGCGCCTGAGGGGCTCTACGGGCCCGCGGGGCCGCGGGGCTGCGACGGCGATCCCGGCCGACGGGTGCACCAAAGCGGGCGGCCGCTCCTGTCAGTCAGGAGCGGCCGCCCGTTCACCGGCCTGTGCCGGGGCTGGCTCGTCGTCTGTGCGAGATGTCAGCGCTCTTCTTCGGACGCGCTCGCGGGAGCGGACGTCAGCCGCTCCGTCTCGTCCTGTATCTCAGCGGCGATCTTCTTGAGTTCCGGCTCGAACTTGCGGCCGTGGTGGGCGCAGAAGAGCAGTTCTCCGCCGCTGAGCAGCACGACGCGCAGGTATGCCTGGGCGCCGCAGCGGTCGCAGCGATCGGCGGCCGTCAGCGGGCTCGCGGGGGTCAGAACAGTAGTCACGTCGCCTCTTCTCTAGCTCGACGAGCTGTCGTACCAGGGTCAACATCCAACCAGCCCGAAAACGTTCCCGCTCGTGGCTCTTCCTCGAAAAAATCTTTCCCGGGGCGGCTGTCTGCTGCCGGTTGGCGGCGAATGTGCCGTATTGCGTGTCTTGGATGCTTACGGGTTCGCGCTGTCAGTGTTCGGTCTTGGGGTTTTCGTCCTCCCGGCTGGCTTGCCGGTTGTTCATGAGGACGTGCCCGGAGCCTAAATGGTTCATGCCTCGAAGGGAACGTGATGTGTACTTCACTCCAACGAGGGATCGAACAGTTATGCGAGCCTGGACTAGGCTGAGTTCCCGACGAGGGTGGCGGTACAACGGCTCTACCAGGCCTCGGTACCCTCGGAGCGGCGACCGAAGCCAGCCCCTTACCCAGACGGGGCCCAACTGAAATTCAGCGAGGAGCGAACCGCGTGACCGCCGAGACGTCCGTGCCGTCCACAGCACTGCTCGCAGGAGCAGACCGGGACGGCTCCAACTACACCGCGCGGCACTTGCTCGTCCTTGAGGGCCTCGAAGCCGTGCGCAAGCGCCCTGGTATGTACATCGGCTCGACCGACAGTCGCGGCCTGATGCACTGCCTGTGGGAGATCATCGACAACTCCGTCGACGAGGCCCTCGGTGGGTACTGCGACCACATCGACGTGACCCTGCACGACGACGGATCGGTGGAGGTCCGGGACAACGGCCGCGGCATCCCCGTGGACGTCGAGCCCAAGACCGGCCTCTCGGGCGTCGAGGTGGTCATGACCAAACTGCACGCCGGCGGCAAGTTCGGCGGGGGATCGTACGCGGCCTCCGGCGGTCTGCACGGCGTCGGTGCCTCCGTGGTGAACGCGCTGTCCAGCCGTCTGGACGTGGAGGTCGACCGCGGCGGTCACACCCACGCCATCAGCTTCCGGCGCGGCGTGCCGGGGGACTTCGCGGGCAACGGCCCAGAGGCCAAGTTCGAGGCCAAGAGCGGCCTGCGCAAGACCAAGAAGATCGCCAGGACCCGCACCGGCACGCGCGTGCGGTACTGGGCCGACCGGCAGATCTTCCTCAAGGACGCGAAGCTCGCCCTGGAGACGCTGCACCAGCGCGCCCGCCAGACCGCGTTCCTGGTGCCCGGTCTGACGATCGTGGTCCGCGACGAGTACGGCCTGGGCGAGGGCGGAAGCAAGGGCGAGGAGTCCTTCCGCTTCGACGGTGGCATCAGCGAGTTCTGCGAGTACCTGGCCGCCGACAAGCCGGTCTGCGACGTCCTCCGGCTCACCGGTCAGGGCACCTTCAAGGAGACCGTCCCGGTCCTCGACGACCACGGCCAGATGACCCCCACCGAGGTCACCCGTGAGCTCGGCGTCGACGTCGCGCTCCGCTGGGGAACCGGCTACGACACGACGCTCAGGTCGTTCGTCAACATCATCGCCACCCCCAAGGGCGGCACTCACGTCGCCGGCTTCGAGCAGGCCGTCACCAAGACGATGAACGAGGTGCTGCGCGCCAAGAAACTGCTGCGCGTCGCCGAGGACGACATCGTCAAGGACGACGCCCTCGAGGGCCTCACCGCGGTCGTCACCGTGCGCCTGGCCGAGCCGCAGTTCGAGGGGCAGACCAAGGAGGTGCTCGGCACTTCGGCGGCCCGCCGCATCGTGCTCAACGTGGTCAGCAGAGAGCTCAAGGCGTTCCTGACCTCCACCAAGCGCGACGCCGCGGCGCAGGCCCGGGTGGTCCTGGAGAAGGCGGTCGCGGCCGCCCGCACGCGCATCGCGGCCCGCCAGCACAAGGACGCCCAGCGCCGGAAGACGGCCCTGGAGTCCTCTTCGCTGCCCGCCAAGCTCGCCGACTGCCGCAGCGACGACGTGGACCGCAGTGAACTGTTCATCGTCGAGGGCGACTCCGCGCTCGGTACGGCGAAGCTCGCCCGGAACTCCGAGTTCCAGGCGCTGCTGCCGATCCGGGGCAAGATCCTCAACGTTCAGAAGTCGTCCGTGACCGACATGCTGAAGAACGCCGAGTGCGGCGCGATCATCCAGGTCATAGGGGCGGGGTCGGGCCGGACGTTCGACATCGACGCGGCTCGCTACGGCAAGATCATCATGATGACCGATGCCGACGTGGACGGGTCCCACATCCGCTGTCTGCTGCTGACGCTCTTCCAGCGCTACATGCGGCCGATGGTCGAGGCCGGCCGGGTGTTCGCCGCCGTGCCGCCGCTGCACCGCATCGAACTCGTCCAGCCGAAGAAGGGCCAGGACAAGTACGTGTACACGTACTCGGACCGCGAGCTGCGCGACACGCTCATGGACCTCCAGAGCAAGGGCGTCCGGTACAAGGACTCCATCCAGCGCTACAAGGGCCTGGGCGAGATGGACGCCGACCAGCTCGCCGAGACGACGATGGACCCCCGTCACCGCACCCTGCGCCGGATCAACCTCTCGGACCTCGAGGCCGCCGAGCAGGTCTTCGATCTCCTGATGGGCAACGAGGTCGCGCCCCGCAAGGAGTTCATCTCCAGCTCGGCGGCGACGCTGGACCGGTCGCGGATCGACACGTAGGCGCCGCGCTCGGCTTCGGCCGGGCAGGGCATTCCGGACGGGGTGAACGGGGTGCCGCACGGATCGCTCGGACGTCACGTGCCGGGCCCAGCCGGGCACGTGACGTCCGCTGAGCCGGTGCGGTGCGGTGCGGTGCGGGTGCGACGCGTCGTGGCGCAGTGCGGTGTGGCGTGGTCGCGGCGTGGCATGGTCTGGCACGCCACGCCGCGACCACTGCGGCGCCGACGCCCGGCGGCGGTGCTCCCGCCCTCGGCCGCCGACGGTGCCCGTGGCTCACCGGACCGGGGACCCAGGCCGGCGCGGGAGCGTTCTGTCGCTGCCGCCGGTCCGGCGACTGCCCCGGGCAGTTGGGTGCGTCGGTGCTTCTCCACCCCCGGGTGGAGGTGACGGGCTAGGGCGGATCCACCCACGATCCACCCTGGCTCCGATCTGCTGACCTGCGGATTTCCGTAGCTTCGAAGGCGTCGGCAGTGCTCGCTGCCGGCTCTCCTTCCGCTCACGGAGGCTGTGATGTCCTGGCTCGTCAACGCATTGGTGATCGTGGCCGTTGCCGTGCTGGTGATCGTGCGCCAGTTCCGTGCCCAGGCGATCGACAGCGACCGGCGGTGGTGGGTCATGCCCGTCGTCCTCGCGGCAGTGGCACTGCGCGAGCCCGGGATGGTCGACGTCCACCACCGCGCGGCATCCGTGCTGCTGCTCGCCGTCGAGTTGCTCATAGGCCTGGCCACCGGTGCCGGCTGGGCTTGGACCAGTCGCGTGTGGCGGGAGCCGGACGGGGCCGTGTGGAGCAGGAGCAGCAAGGCGAGCGTGGCCGTCTGGATCCTCGGCGTCTCCCTGCGGGCGGGGCTCTTCGGGCTCGGGGCGCTGCTGGGCGTCCACCAGGACAGCTCGGCTCTGCTTCTTGCCCTCGCGGGCACCCTGCTGGTGCGCTTCGCCGTCCTGGTCCGGCGCGCTCGCTCCCTCCCGTCGGTGACCGGCCGGGGCACGGCGTACGGTGACGTCACGTCGCGGCCCGCGTGGAAGGAGCGCGTGTGACGGACAACGCCTGGACACGCTGGCCTTCCCGCGAGGCGCTCGGCCGGGAAGGCGTCTCAGGACCACGACGCATGCTCGCCTGGGCCGTACGGCTGTTCGTCCTCGCCCTGTTGCTGTGGGGGGCCTTCGACGACCGTCATGTGCACGGGTGGGCGACGGTCGCTCCGGTGGTCGGCCTCACCCTGGCCGGAGCACTCTCCTGGGCCTTCTTCCGCACCACCTACCAGCACCGTCTGCTGACATCGATGGTGGTCGTCACGCTGCTGCTGGGGCTGGCGACCGTGGCTGAGGCGACCGGGTACCGCGAGTCCGCCCTCGTCATATGGTGCGGCTGCGCTGTCAGCGCGCTGGAGCGGATGCCGCTCGGAGCGGCCCTTCCCGTCGCCGCTCTGTCCCTCACCGCCTTCTCCGCCGTCAACAACGACGTCTGGCTGACCACCGCGGCCACGGTCACGGGCATGACCCTCGCCGGATACGTCCTCCGGCTCGACGCCGAGGCCCGGGGCAACGCCCAGCGGCTGCTCGCCCAGGAGCGGGCCGCCCGGTCCGCGGAGGCGGAGTCCGCGGCCCTGGCGGAGCGGGCCAGGATCGCGCGGGAGATCCACGACGTCCTGGCCCACAGTCTCTCCGCCCAACTCGTGCATCTTGAGGCCGCCCGGCTGCTGATCGAGCGGGGAGCGGACCGGGAGCAGATCCTCGAGCGGGTGGTGGCGGCGCGGGGAATGGCCCGTGACGGTCTGGCCGAGACCCGGCAGGCACTGTCCGCACTGCGCGGCGAGCTGACCCCGCTGGAGGACTTCCTGGCCGAGCTCGTCAGCGCGGCGGCCGGCGCCGAGGTCACCGTCACGGGTGATCGCAGACCGCTGCCCGCGGAGGCTTCCCAGGCTGTGCGCAGGGTCGCGCAGGAGGCGCTGACGAACGTGCGCAAGCACGCCCACGGCGCCAAGGTCCGGGTCCGGCTGGAGTACGGCGAGCACGAAGTGACCCTGGACGTCAGGGACTCGGGCGGAACGCCGGGAGAACTGACCGGCTCGGGCCAGGGATACGGTCTGCTGGGTATGCGTGAGCGTGCCGAACTGCTGGGCGGTTCGCTCGCTGCGGGGCCGGACGAGGAGGGGTTCGTGGTGACGCTGAAGGTACCTGTATGACGGAGGGGGCCGAGAAGGTGCCGGCGCGGGTGATCGTCGCGGACGACCAGACCGTGGTCCGTGAGGGCATCGTGATGCTGCTCGGGCTGCTGCCGGGCATCGAGGTCGTCGGGGCAGCCGGAGACGGGGAGGAGGCTGTGCGCCTGGTCGCTGAGCTGGCGCCCGACATCGTTCTGATGGACCTGCGCATGCCCCGCTGCGACGGCGTGGAGGCGACCCGGCGGATTCGGGCGGAGCACCCCGGGACCCAGGTGGTGGTGCTCACCACCTTCGCCGACGACGAGTCGCTCTTCCCGGCGCTGAGAGCGGGAGCACGCGGTTACCTCACCAAGGACGCGGGCGGCGACGAGATCGTCCGGGCCGTGGAGAGTGTGCTGTCGGGGCACGCGGGGCTCTCGCCGCGAGTCCAACGGCGGCTGCTGGAAAGGCTGGCACAGCCAGAGCCGCCCTCGGCGCCCGAGGAGGCACCGGACGGACTGACCGCTCGGGAGACCGAGGTGCTGGTGCTGATCGCCGAGGGGCTCACCAACCAGGAGATCGCCCGCAGACTGCACGTGTCGACCGCGACAGTGAAGACACACATCAACAACCTGTTCGCCAAGGCGGGGCTCAAGGACCGTGCGCAGGCCGTGCGTTACGCGTACGCGAAGGGACTGGCGCGGCCACCAGCGGGTTGAGTCACCTGATGGGGTGAAGAGCCCGGCGAAGAAGAGTCAGGGATCAGCCTGATCTGTCCATCCTTGGGCATGCAGCCAAACAACGGTCGTTATCGCCCAGACATGGGCGGTCCGGACAGGGCGGCCGAGAACCACGACGGTCACGGCACGGGCCCCCGCCACGCGGGGTACGAGGACCCCTGGTACGACGCACTCGCCTCGGGGTGGGGGGAACTGGACGGTACGGGCGTGCCCGCTCCGGCCACCGTGCCGGGCGCACGCGCCGAGCAACAGGGGCCCGAAGTGTGCGCCCGCGAGGTGTATCTGGAGGTGCAACGGAGTGCGGCTTTCCAGGAGGTGCGCAGCCGGTACCGGAGGTTCGTGCTGCCCGGGGTCGTGCTCTTCCTCAGTTGGTACGTGGGGTATGTCGTGACGGCGACGGTCGCGCCCGGTCTGATGGCCAGGCCCGTCGTGGGCGCGGTGAACGTGGCGATGCTCGCCGGCCTCGGGCAGTTCCTCACGACCTTCCTGTTCACCTGGGCCTACTCCCGGCACGCGCGCCTGCGCAGGGACCGGGCGGCGCTGGACCTGCGCTGGGACACCCAGGAACTGACGCGTGGCAGCAGGGGCGGTGCGCTGTGACGGATCGGCATCAGACGCTGGCCTTGGGGCTGTTCAGCGCGTTCGTGGTCGTCACCCTGGCGATCACCACGTGGGTGGGGCGCCACCGGCGGGGCTCGGCGGAGGAGTTCTATGCGGGCGGGCGACTTTTCTCACCCATGGAGAATGGTTTTGCCATCGCGGGTGACTATCTGTCGGCCGCCTCGTTCCTGGGCGTGGCCGGGCTGATCGCGCTGTTCGGCTACGACGGTCTGCTGTACGGGGTCGGCTTCCTGGTCGCCTGGCTGGTCGTGCTGTTCCTGGTCGCGGAACTGGTGCGGAACTGCGGACGGTTCACCCTGGCCGACGTGATCGCCGCCAGGATGAGCGAGCGGCCGGTCCGGATCGCCGCGGGAACTTCCTCGGTCACCGTGTCCGTTCTGTACCTGGTGGCGCAGATGGTGGGTGCGGGCAGCCTGGTCGCCCTGCTGCTCGGCCGGACCAGTGCGGCGGCGCAGGCCTGGACCGTCGTCGGCGTGGGTGCGCTCATGGTGATCTATGTGTCGCTGGGAGGGATGCGGGCCACCACCTGGATTCAGATCGTGAAGGCGGTCCTCCTGCTCAGCGGTGCCGTCGCACTGACCGTGCTCGTCCTGGTGCGTTTCCACGGTGACATCGACCGGTTGCTGGTCGCGGCCGCCGAGCGCAGCGGCCACGGGCGGGCCTTCCTGGCACCGGGCCTCAAGTACGGCGGGGACTGGACCGCGCGCCTGGACTTCATCAGCCTCGGCCTCGCACTGGTCCTGGGCACGGCGGGCCTGCCGCACATCCTGGCGCGCTTCTACACCGTGCCGACCGCGCGGGCCGCGCGCCGTTCGACGGTCTGGGCGATCGGGCTGATCGGCGGCTTCTACCTGATGACGATCGTGCTCGGGTTCGGCGCGGCCGCGATCGTCGGGCCGGCGGAACTCCGCAGCTCCAACGCGGCGGGGAACACTGCCGTACCGCTGCTCGCCCTCGACCTGGGCGGAGGCCCGGACTCCACGGGGGGAGCGGTCCTCTTCGCGGTCGTGGCGGCCGTCGCCTTCGCCACGATCCTCGCTGTGGTCGCCGGGATCACCCTCGCCTCGTCGGCGTCCGTGGCGCACGACCTGTACGCGACCCTGCGGCGGGGCCGCGGCGCACCCCGCAGCGAGGTCGCCGTGGCGCGGGTCGCGGCGGTCGGCATCGGCGTGGTCGCGATCGCGCTCGGTCTGCTGGCCCGAGACCTCAACGTCGCCTTTCTGGTGGGCCTCGCCTTCGCCGTGGCCGCGTCGGCGAACCTGCCGGTGCTGGTGTACTCGCTGTTCTGGCGGGGCTTCACCACACGCGGCGCGGTGTGGGCCGTGTACGGCGGACTGGTGCCGGCGCTGGTGCTGGTCGCGCTGTCCCCGGTGCTGTCGGGCAGTCCGGGCTCGCTGTTCCCGGACGTCGACTTCCAGTACTTCCCGCTGCAGAACCCGGGCATCGTCTCCATCCCGCTGGGCTTCCTGGCCGGCTGGCTGGGCACGGTCACCTCCGACGAGGTCCCGGACGAGGCCAAGTACGCGGAGACCGAGGTGCGGTCGTTGACCGGGGCGGGAGCCGTGTAGGGCGGAGCCGCGCGACAGGAGAGGCAGGACCGGAGCACAGTACGGACGGTGAGCCGCTACGGCGCCACCCACGCGTACCGGTGCTCCGGCCGGCCGGTGTCGCCGTACCGCAGGGAGAGGCGAAGCCGGCCCGCCTGTTCCAGGTGGCGCAGATAGCGCTGGGCGGTGGAGCGGCTCAGACCGGTCTCGGTGGCGACCTCGTGCGCGGAGAGCGGGTGCTCGGCACGGTGCAGTACGCCACAGATGAGGTCCGTCGTGGGCTCGGAATGGCCACTGGGCAGTCCCGGGGACGTCGGCGCGGGCGTGGTCCGCAGCGCGCCGAAGATCCGGTCCACCTGGTCCTGGCCGGCCAGACCGTGACCACCGACCCGGTCCACCGTGCGGCGCAGCGCGGCGTAGGAGTCCAGACGGGTGCGCAGCGCGGCGAAGGTGAACGGTTTCACCAGGTAGTGCAGCGCGCCCAGGCGCATCGCCTTCTGCACCGTCGCCACGTCACCGGCCGCCGTGATCATGATGACGTCGGTGCCGTGTCCCTGCTCCCGCATGCGGTGCACCAGGTCGAGCCCTGTCTGATCCGGCAGATAGTGGTCGAGCAGCACCAAGTCGATGGCTCCCCGTTCCACGGCGGCCAGCGCCTGGGCGGCGGAGTGCGCGCGGGCGGCCACCCGGAAGCCGGGAACCTTTCCCACGTACTTGGCGTTGATCTCGGCGACACGGAAGTCGTCGTCCACGACCAGGACGTCAATCATCAAGGCCTCTCCTTCAAGGCCGGCGAGCGTTAAGCCCGTGTTTCGTGCTCCGCAGTTGTAACGCGAGCAAAATGAGCACAACAGGCTCTTGCGAGCAAAAGAATGGCTTGCGCTCAGAAGACTGATGCTGTGGCCCGGACCACACCTACCGTCCCGGGCCATGAGCGCAGACACCAGCCCCGC
Organism: Streptomyces sp. NPDC001348; assembly: GCF_053597535.1. Classification (NCBI taxonomy): domain Bacteria; kingdom Bacillati; phylum Actinomycetota; class Actinomycetes; order Kitasatosporales; family Streptomycetaceae; genus Streptomyces; species Streptomyces sp. NPDC001348. The sequence goes on from NZ_JBSFIK010000027.1 coordinate 102,351, forward strand.
CATCGAGCTGCGGGGTGCGAGCAAGACCTTCAGGACCCCGTCGGGGGGTCTGCACACGGCCGTCCGTGACCTGGACCTCACCGTCGGGCGCGGTGAGTTCGTGGCCGTCGTCGGCCCCACCGGCTGCGGAAAGTCCACCACGCTGACCCTGGTCAGTGGCCTCGAGGAGCCCACCGAGGGTGATGTGCTGGTCGCCGGTGAGCCGGTGAAGGGCGTCGGCGACAAGGTCGGCTTCGTCTTCCAGCAGGACGCCACCTTCCCCTGGCGGACGGTGCTGTCCAACGTCATGGCCGGCCCGCGCTTCCGTGGCGTTCCGAAGGCGGAGGCCAAGCAGAAGGCTCGCGAGTGGCTGGCCCGGGTCGGCCTCGCCGCCTTCGAGGACCGCTACCCCCACCAGCTGTCGGGCGGTCAGCGCAAGCGCGTCGCCCTCGCCGCGACCTTCGTCAACGACCCCGAGATCCTGCTGATGGACGAGCCGTTCTCGGCACTCGACGTGCAGACCCGGGCGCTGATGTCGGACGAGCTGCTGGAGCTGTGGGAGGGCACGGGCGCCTCCGTCGTCTTCGTCACCCACGACCTGGAGGAGTCCATCGCGCTGGCCGACAAGGTGGTCGTGATGACCGCCGGGCCCGCGACCGTCAAGCAGGTCTTCGAGATCGACCTGCCGCGGCCGCGCAAGGTCGAGCAGGTACGCCTGGAGCCGCGCTTCATCGAGATCTACCGCGAGATCTGGGAGTCGCTCGGCGAAGAGGTCCGCATCACCCGCGAGAGGGGTGCCGCCAATGTCGCCTGAGGTTCTCAGCACGCCGGTCGTCGACACCGCGAAGGTGCCGGGCCGTGCGCAGTCGCGCGCCGCAGCCGCGCGCAGACGCAAGGTGATCGTCTACGCCGCACGGGTGCTCCTCCTGGTGGCCGTGCTCGGTCTGTGGGAAGCGCTGTCCCGGGCCAAGGTCGTCGACCCGTTCAACTTCTCGATGCCCTCGCAGATCTGGGACCAGATCACCACCTGGGTGATGCACGGAACGGCACAGGGCTCGCTGGGCGAGCAGATCTGGGCCACGCTGCAGGAGGCGCTGCTCGGCTGGGTCATCGGTGTGGTCACCGGTGTGGTCTTCGGTATCGCCCTGGGACGGATCGCCTTCCTCGCCGATGTTCTCGGCCCGTACGTCAAGGTGCTCAACTCCATCCCCAGGATCGTGCTGGCCCCGATCTTCGTGATCTGGTTCGGCCTCGGCCCGGCGTCCAAGGTCGCGTCGGCCGTGGTGCTGGTGTTCTTCCCGGTGTTCTTCAACGCCTTCCAGGGGGCCCGCGAGGTCGACCGCAACCTGGTCGCCAACGCCCGGATCCTCGGTGCCAGTGATCGCCGGGTGACCCTTCAGGTGGTCATCCCGTCGGCGACCTCCTGGATCTTCACCAGCCTCCATGTCAGCTTCGGTTTCGCCCTCATCGGCGCCATCGTCGGCGAGTTCATCGGCGCCACCAAGGGCATCGGAATGCTCGTAGCCCAGTCCCAGGGCACCTTCAACGCCGCCGGTGTGTATGCCGCGATGGTCATCCTCGCGGCCGTCGCTCTCGTCGCCGAGGGCGCGCTCACCTTCGCCGAGCGCCGCATCTTCCGGTGGAAGCCGGCGAACTCCGGCCACTGAGCCCGGCCCGCTCAGGCCACTGAGCCCGGCCCGGCCGACACCGCCCCGAGCCGAGCGCTCCAAGACACCCCCCTTCCCTCCGCACCGCCCCCTCACAAGGACGTGAACCGCCATGCGCAAGACCGCCAGATACGCCTCGCTCGCCGTCTCCGGCCTGCTCGCCCTGTCCTCGCTCACCGCCTGCGCCAACGACGCGGCGAGCAGCAGCTCGTCCGCCGGCAGCAAGGGCGACGGCAAGGGCACGAAGGTCAAGATCATGGTCGGCGGCCTGGACAAGGTCATCTACCTGCCGGCGATGCTCACCCAGCGGCTCGGCTACTTCGACTCCGAGGGCCTCGACGTCGAGATGCTCAGCGAGCCCGCCGGTGTCCAGGCCGAGACCGCGCTCGTCTCCGGCCAGGTCCAGGGCGCGGTCGGCTTCTACGACCACACCCTCGACCTGCAGACGAAGGGCAAGAGCGTGGAGTCCGTCGTGCAGTTCTCGCACGCGCCGGGCGAGGTGGAGGTCGTCTCCACCAAGAAGGCGGGCGACATCACCTCGCCGAAGGACTTCAAGGGCAAGAAGCTCGGCATCACGGGCCTCGGCTCCTCGACCGACTTCCTCACCAAGTACCTCGCCGTCAAGAACGGCGTGAAGGTCAGTGAGTTCAGCCCGATCGCCGTCGGTGCCGGGCCGACCTTCATCTCGGCGCTGCAGCAGGGCTCGATCGACGCCGGTATGACGACCGATCCGACCGTCGCCACGATCCTGGACAAGAAGGCGGGCAAGGTCCTCCTCGACATGCGGACGCCCGAGGGCTCGCAGCAGGCGCTCGGCGGCCCGTACCCGTCGTCCAGTCTGTACATGCAGACGGACTGGGTGAACAGCCACAAGGACACCGTCCAGAAGCTGGCCAACGCGTTCGTCAAGACGCTCAAGTGGATGTCGGCCCACAGCGCGTCCGAGATCGCGGCCAAGATGCCCGCCGACTACTCCCAGGGCAACAAGACGCTGTATGCCGAGGCCATCAAGAGCACCCTCCCGATGTTCACCGACGACGGTGTGATGCCCAAGGACGGCCCCGCGACGGTCGAGAAGGTCCTCAAGGCGTTCAACCCCAACATCAAGAACGCCAAGGTGGACCTGAGCAAGACCTACACGACCGAGTTCGTCGACAAGGCCGCCAAGTAGGCGGGCTGACCGACCCTCCGACCCCGTCAGGCGCGGGTCGCCCACACGTAACGGTGTTCCGGGCGGCCCGCGTCGCCGTACTTCAGGGTCAGCCTGGCCCGGCCGGTGCGCTCCAGCAGCTTCAGATAACGCTGCGCGGTCTGCCGGCTCACCCCGGTCCGCTCGGCGATCTCCTGGGCGGACAGCGGGCCGGTGGCGTTCATCAGAGCCTGCCGCACCAGTTCCGCGGTGGTGGGGGAGTGGCCCTTGGGCAGTTCGGGCTCCGCCGGCGCGGACAGCGCGCCGAAGATGCGGTCCACCTCAGCCTGTTCGGCCTCTCCGCCGCCGTCGAGGGTGCGGCGCAGCCGTGCGTAGGCCTCGAGCTTCGCCCGGAGGCCGGGGAAGGCGAACGGCTTGACCAGGTACTGCAGGGCGCCCTGCCGCATCGCGGCCTGCACGGTCGCCACGTCCCGGGCGGCCGTCACCATGATCACATCGGTCTGGTGACCCCGCCGGCGCATCTCCTGCACCACCGCCAGCCCCGTCTCGTCGGGCAGGTAGTGGTCCATCAGGACCAGGTCGAGCCGCGGCAGCGTCTCCAGCCGGTGCAGCGCGTCGGCCGCGCTGTGCGCCTCCGCGGCCACATGGAAGCCCGGGACCTTCTCGACGTAGGCGGCGTTGACCCGGGCCACCCGTATGTCGTCGTCCACGACCAGGACCTCGATCATCGCGCCTCCTCCTCGTCGGCGGCCGGCCCGGACGCGGCCAGGGCCGGCTCCGGACCCGCCTCCAGATCCGGCTCGGTCAGTGCCTCCGGCAGTACGACCGTGAACTGGGCGCCGCCGCCGTCCGCCTCGCTCACCGTGGCGCTCCCGCCCTGCCGCTCGGCGAACCGGCGTACCAGGGAGAGCCCGAGGCCGCGCTTGCCGTGCGCCGGCGGCTTCTTGGTCGACCAGCCCTCGGTGAAGATCATCTCCCGCTGCTCCTCCGGAATCCCGGGCCCGGTGTCGCGCACCCCGAGGACGGCCGTACGCCCCTCGGCGCGCAACTCGACCTCCACGCGCGCGTGCGGAGTCCCCCCGACGGCGTCGAGCGCGTTGTCGACCAGGTTGCCCACGACCGTGACCAGTCCCCTCGGGTCGACCAGCCGGTCCGGCAGCCGGCTGCGGTCCGAGACCCACAGGGCCACCCCGCGCTCGGCCGCGACGGTCGCCTTGCCGACCAGCAGGGCGGCCAGCAGCGGATCCTTGATCTTCTCGGTGACCTGCTCCGCGGTGACCCGGTGGTCACCGACCACCTCGCCGACGAACTCCACCGCGTCGTCGTACATCTCCAGCTCCAGCAGGCCCAGCAGCGTGTGCATGCGGTTGGCGTGCTCGTGGTCCTGGGCGCGCAGCGCGTCGATCAGGCCGCGCGTGGAGTCGAGTTCGCGGCCGAGCTGCTCCAGCTCGGTGCGGTCGCGCAGGGTGGCCACCGCGCCGCCGTCATCGGTGGGCATGCGGTTGGCGACCAGTACCCGCTGGCCGCGCACGGTGAGCAGGTCGGTGCCGGTGACCCGGCCGGCCAGTACATCGGTCGTACGGCCCGCGCCCAGCGCCTCGTCCAGCGACCGGCCCACGGCTTCGTCACCGATGCCGAGCAGGCGCCGTGCCTCGTCGTTGAGCAGACGGATGCGGCCTGCGCGGTCGAGGGCGACGACGCCCTCGCGGATGCCGTGCAGCATCGCCTCGCGTTCGTCGAGCAGCGCGGATATGTCGGAGAAGGCCAGGTCCCGGGTCTGCCGTTGCACTCTGCGGGAGATCAGCCAGGCGGCCAGCGCGCCGACCGCGAGGGCACCGCCCGCGTAGGCGAACAGCCCCGGGATCGCGCCGATCAGACTGGCTCGCACGCTGCTGTACTCGATGCCGACCGAGACCGCGCCGACGATCCGGTGGTGGGTGTCGTACAGCGGCACCTTGCCGCGCGCGGAACGGCCCAGGGTGCCGCTGTCTATCTCCATGACCTCGTCGCCCGCCAGGGCCTTGCCGGGGTCGGTCGAGACGTGTCCGCCTATCCGCCTTGGGTCGGTGTGCGACCAGCGGAACCCGCGCCGGTCCATCACCACGATGTACTCGGCACCAGTGGCCCTGCGGATGCGCTCCGCCTCCTTCTGCACCGGGCCGTCGGCACTGGGCGGGGTGCTCAGGACTCCTTGGGCGATCTTCGGGTCCTGCGCCGTGGTCTCGGCGATGGCGAGCGCCCGGCGCATCGCCTCCTGATCGAGCTGCTTGCTCAGCGGTGCCAGGAACAGCCCGGTGGCAAGCACCGCGACCCCCGCGGCGATCGCCACCTGCATCAGCAGGACCTGCGAGAACACCCGCCGCGGCAGACCGAGGCGCCGGCGGCGTGCGGAGGGAGTGGGGCTCATACCCAAGACGGTACGTGGGCGGGCGGGTGCCGCCGAAGGGGTGTGGCGTGGATCTCTTGACCAGTTCTTGGGGAACGGTGAGGCCGTTTCCGGGGAACGGGTCCGCGCGGAGTGCTCAGCCCACCAGCCCCGCCGCCGTCAGTTCCCGCACCGCCACCACGTCCATCCGGGCCGGTGAGCCGAGCACGGCGGCACCGCAGCTCTCCGGACGGGGCGGCTGCGAGGCTCCCTGGGCCACGGTCACCCGCCAGTGGCGGCCGTCGGCGTGGGCGACGGTGACCTCCCAGCGCGGCGCGGCGCCGTCAGTCCGTACGACGCTCAGCGCCTCCGCCGCGTACTCGCCCGTCGCCGAGCGCACGGCCAGCTCGGCCGCTTGGCCGGGCCGGTCCCAGGCGGACCGCCCCCGGCACCCCTCGACCACCACACGGCCCTCCTGGACGCCGTGCAGCACTTCCTTGACGGCGTGGGTCTCGGCCCTGCCGTAGGCGTATCCGTACGGCAGCACGAGCACGGTCGGCGAGAAGCGATGGCCACCCAGATGAGTGACCTCCCACGTGCCCCGTAGGCCGGACGCGGCGAGTTCGGCCGCGAGGGGACGGCCGAGGAGGGCGCAGCAGCGGTCGCGTCTGCCGTTGGTGCAGACGAGGGCGAGCGGACCGTCCTCGTGCGGCCGACCGCCGAGCGCCGTGCCGAAGCTGCGGTGGTCACCGGCGCCCAGGGCGGCGAAGTCGAGACCGAGCAGCTGTCGCGGATCGCGGGTGGCGGCCTGGTGCAGCCACCCGTCTCCGGGGGCGGTGTGGGCCACGTACACCTGGCGCACGGCGGGTGTCCGGGGGTCGGCGTGCCGGCCGGGGCGGCGGATGAGCGCGATCCGGACGCCCGTGCCCTCGGCGGCGGCCTCCAGGGCGCGGCCCAGCGCGGGGTCCAGGTGGCTCGAAGTGAGCGCCTTGGCACCCCACGGCCCCGGCTGCTCGAGCAGCAGCCATGTCGTCGCCGTGGCCGCGGTACCGGACACGGGTTCCTCGAGGTTCCGGGAGACGGTCGCACACCTACTCACACAGGTGAGCCTAACCTGACTTCCCCGCAAGTGGCTTCCAGCCGCCCCTCCCGTGCGGCTACCCGGGCAGGGGCTGAGGAGGCAGCGGGCCGACGTAGTGGCCGCTGGGGCGCATGCGCAGCGGGCGTTCCCCATACTCCTCCAGCGCGTGGGCGATCCAGCCCGCGGTCCTGGCGACGGCGAAGACCGTCTCGCCGGCGGTGGCGGGCATGCCGGTGGCCACGGTGAACACGGCGAGAGCCAGGTCCACGTTGGCGTGCAGCGGGGCGTGACGGGCGGTGGTGGCGACGATGTCCCGGGCCGCGAGGAGGGCGGACTCGGCGCGCGGGACCTGCTCCAGGAGGCCGAACAGAACACGCGCGCGTGGGTCCTCACCCGTGTAGAGCCGGTGTCCGAGTCCGGGGATGCGGCGGCCGGCCCGCAGTTCGTCGGCGATGACCGGCACGGCGGTGCCCTGGTCCAGTACATCGACCAGCAGCCGGTGGGCGAGACCGCTGGCGGCGCCGTGCAACGGGCCTTCGATCACCCCGAGCCCGGCGGAGACGGCCGCGTAGGGGTGCGCACGGGCGGAGGCGGCCACCCGCACGGCCAGCGTGGAGGCGGCGAGGTCGTGGTCGGCGAGCAGGGCGAGAGCCGTGTCCAGGACCCGAAGGGACGCCTCGTCGGCCTCGTACCCGGTCAGCCGGCTCCACAGCCGGTGGGCGAGCGGGCCGGCGTCCGGCCGGGCGGAGGGCCGCTGGGGCAGGGCCGCGACGAGGGTCGGGATGAGGACGCGCGCGGTGCCGAGCACGGCCTCCTCCGACAGGTCGAAGCGCATCGGGTCCTCGGCGGCGGCGGCGATGGCCGCGACCCGCAGTCGGTCGACGGGTGTGGTGTGCTCGGGCAGGGACCGCACCGCGCGGCGGGCGACGGTGACGGCCCGTTCGGGTGCCGTGAAGGTGACGCCGGGACGCATCCGACCGGTCCACAGCCACTCGGCGACCTCCTCGTAGGAGTGGCGCGTGGCGAGTTCGGTGGCGTCGACCCCACGGAAGAAGTACCGGTCCTTGTCGATCAGCGTGATCCGGGTCCGAACGGACGGTTCGCCCACGGCCCCCGCGGTTCCGCCGCCCTCCCGCCTGTTGCGCCGGGCGAGCGCCGCCACCTCCTCCGCGTCGAAGGTACTGCCGCGCCCTCCCGGCGCCCGCCTGCTGCTGAGCTGACCGCGGCTGACGTACGCGTACACGGTCTCGGGTTTCACCCCGAGCAGCTCGGCGGTCTCCTTGGTGCTCAGCCGACGCTCCGGACGGCCGGAAGCGGGGTCTTGATCGCGCATGGGGCCACGGTAGCCGCCTCCCCATACATTGATCCAGTCAATATTGACAATCATTTAGTCAATCATGGATCGTCAAATCAAGTACAGGGAGGAAGAGACATGTCCATCAACAGGGCCGCAACCACCCTCACCGAGGTGCCACGCGGACTCGCCGGCGTCGTCGTCACCGACACCCGGATCGGTGACGTGCGGGGACTCGAGGGCTTCTACCACTACCGCCAGTACTCCGCCGTCGACCTTGCTCAGACGCGCGGATTCGAGGACGTCTGGCATCTCCTGGTCCACGGCGAACTGCCGGACGCCGGGCGCGGTGCCGCCTTCGCCGCCGAGACCGCGGCGCTGCGCCGGCTGCCCGACGAGGTGCGCACCGCCCTGCCCGCCATCGCGGCGGCGAGCCGCGTCTCCGGTCCGCTGGCCGGGATGCGCACGGCACTGTCGCTCCTCGGTGCGGCGAGGGGCTTCCGGCCCGTCTACGACATGGACGCCGACCGGCGCCGCGCGGACACCGTCGCCGCCTGCGCGGCCGTGCCCACCCTGCTCACCGCCCTCTACCGGCTCGGACGGGGGCTGGAGCCGGTGGACCCGCGCGAGGACCTCCCCTACGCGGCGAACTACCTGTACATGCTGACGGGGTCGGAACCGGACCCGCGGCGGGCCCGCGCCATCGAGCAGTACTTGATCTCAACCATTGATCACGGCTTCAACGCCTCAACCTTCACGGCCAGGGTCATCGCGTCGACCGGCGCGGATGTGGCGGCCTGCCTGGTGGGTGCCGTCGGAGCGCTGTCGGGGCCGCTGCACGGGGGTGCGCCGAGCCGTGCCCTCGACACCCTGGACGCCATCGGGACGCCGGACCGGATCGACTCCTGGATCCGGGAACGAGTCCTCGCGGGGGACCGCGTCATGGGCTTCGGACACGCGGTATACCGCACGGAGGACCCCCGTTCGCGGATGCTGCGCGACATCGCCCTGGGCTTCGGCGGGCCGCGCGTGGACTTCGCCGTCGAGGTCGAGCGCAGGGTCGAGGCGATCCTCGCCGAGCTGAAGCCCGGGCGTGAACTCCACACCAACGTCGAGTTCTACGCGGGCGTGGTCATGGAACTGTGCGGGCTGCCACGCGAGATGTTCACGCCCACCTTCGCGGCCGGCCGGGTGGTGGGCTGGAGCGCCAACGTCCTGGAGCAGGCGGCGGACTCGAAGATCATCCGTCCGGTGGCCAGGTACGTCGGACCTCAGGCACCCGTCGTGGTGCCGACGGTGGCCTGAAGCCCGAGCGAGGGAGGCTACCGTCGCATCACGTTGATGGTCACGTTGGCGGCGGCGTCCCCGACGAAGACACTGCCGCCGAAGGCGGCCACCGGGGCGAGGTGTTCGGTCTGCCCCGTGATGATCAGCAGCAGCATCCCGACGGCCGTCAGCAGGGCCACCGCGCCGGGCAACAAGGCGAAGACCGGCCTGTCCGGAGGCGTCTGCCTGGGCTGACCTGCGGTACCTTCATCCAGCGTTGGGTCGTTCACTGCGGTTTCCTTTCGTGAGGTTCCGTGCGGCCCGACCGCCGGGGAGCCCTCTGCTCGGCACCCGTCGCTCGCCAAAGTCACCGGGTGTCGTGGTAATCGGGCTCCCCGGTCGTCGTGCCCCCGGGGTCTTCGGGCGCGGCGGAACTCCTGCCCGTCGCTCATCCGACTGCTCCGAAGCCAGAGGCCCCGCTACGCGTCAGGGATGTCCGCTTTCGCGCGAACCAGCGTGTCGCGCGTGATCACCACGATCCTCTCGTAGTGGGCGCGAGCGGCGTCGGCGGGCAGCTCGGCGTCCAGCGCCTCCGTGCGGTCCGTCCCGATCACGGCGAAGCTCCCGTCCTGCAGTTCAAAGATGTCCGGGCAGGACTGCCCGGTCACGCTCCCTCTCTCACGAGGTGAGGCACCAATGCGGCGCACGATCTTCAAGTCGATCCCGGTCCTTGCTTGGGTCGGTCAATGGCTGTCCTCGTGCCGACCGCCGGAGAGGGGTGGTCTCCGGGGGTGGCAGCGGTTGGGCCTGCTGCGACGGCGGGTGCGCTCCTGTGCAGGCGACGCACAACCTAGCCTGAGGAGATCGCGCGTGGGGCCAGACTCGTCGCCTGAGCGAGTGACAACGCGGATCACGGTGGTGGAGATGACATCACGGCCCTGAATGACGTGGGCCCCGACGTGTCAGTCCGCGGGAGAATCACCCACGACCCACCACTCGTCCGTGTCCGCCTCGTCCAGCTCCAGCAGCAGTTCGTCCGTCATCCGGCCGATCTCGGCTTCCTCGGAATCGTCCCGCAGGCTCGCGCGGTGTGGCCGGGTGGCTTCCCAGTAGTCGCGCATGACGGGGTTCTGGAAGAGCACGCGGATGTGCCCGCGCAGCTCACCACGGGTCAGCAGCCCCAAGCGGTAGCCGTTCAGCGCGTGCACGTAGAGGGCGTTGGCGAACAGGTACTGCTTCTGGACATGCGGGGAGAGGCCGGCGTCATAGGTGTCCAGGACGACGAGCAGTTCCTGGTCCTCCATCGCCGCCCGCAGAAGCTGCCGGTGGTCGCGCTGGTACTCGATGAGGTCCGTCCGCCTCCCGGCCCGTCGGCGCTGGTCCTCCAGTGCGTCCAAGCGCCGCAGCACCTCTGTGTTGGCGCGGACGAGTGCCTCGACGGCGTGGCGGTGCGCCAGCAGGGAAGCCACGGTTGCGGTGACCGAAAGCGCGAGGGCCGCTGCCGCGACGCGGCCGAGCCCCCGCGCCCTCCGGCATTTCTGTGTGGTCATGTCAACCCCCGTATCGGGCGGCCGTCCGCCGGTCGTCGGGATGCGGGTCGACTGCCGGGCCTGGGTCGACTGGAGGGGACCGGTGAGCGGTGGGCGCTTGCCGTCTCCCAGAGTGCCGAGCGGCTCTGATCGGCGGGGAGGCGGAGAGGCGGCGCACGGAGGGAAGTGGGGTCGCACGCCACGGCGCCATGCCCGACGTCTGCCCCGCGGGAGCTGCTGACAATCGTTCACTTCGTCGTGTTTCCGACCACTCGTATCCTGGGGCGGCATTCCGTCCCCGTACCGTGCGCCGGGCCGCGAGCCGGTGCACGCGTCCGCGTGAGAGAGGCCGCACGTTGGAGCACAGCCGCAGTCCGCAGCAGATCCCGGTCGTCGTACTCGCCGGTTTCCTCGGCTCGGGGAAGACCACGCTCCTCAACCACCTCCTGCACCGCAGCCGAGGCAGTCGCGTCGGAGCGATCGTCAACGACTTCGGTGCCGTCGAGATCGACGCCATGGCGGTCGCCGGAGCGCTCGGCGACTCGACCGTCTCGCTCGGCAACGGATGTCTGTGCTGTGCCGTCGACGCCACTGAGCTCGACGTCTACCTGGAGCGGCTCGCCAACCCCTCCACCGGCGTCGACGTCATCGTCATCGAGGCCAGCGGACTCGCCGAACCCCAGGAACTCGTCCGGATGGTGCTGGCCAGCGAGCATCCCGGGATCGTCTACGGCGGGCTGGTCGAGGTCGTCGACGCCGCGGAGTTCGACGACACGCGCGCGAAGCACCCCGGGATCGACCGGCATCTCGCCCTCGCCGACCTCGTGGTGGTCAACAAGCTCGACCGTGCCGCGGACGGCGAGCGCGTCCTCGGCCTGGTGCGCTCCCTCACCGACCGCGCCGCCGTCGTCCCCGCCACCTACGGCCGCATCGACCCCGGCTTCCTCTTCGACCGCCGGCCGAGCGAGGAGCGCGTGGGCCAGCTGTCCTTCGACGACCTGCACGCCCATGGGGACGGCGGCGACGACGCCGGTCATCTGCACACCGGGTACGACAGCCTGTCCTTCGTCAGCGAACTCCCCCTCGAACCGCGCCGGCTGATGGCCTTCCTCGACAGCCGGCCCGAGGGGCTCTACCGGATCAAGGGGTACGTCGACTTCGGCCCGTACGACACCCGCAACCGCTACGCCGTGCACGCCGTCGGCCGGTTCCTGCGGTTCTACCCGGAGCCCTGGAGCCCCGCCGACGCCCGCCTGACCCAGCTCGTCCTGATCGGCAGCGGCATCGACGCGCCCACCCTCCGCAAGGAACTGGAGGCGTGCACGAACGACGCCCCGCACACCGACGAGCACGGCATGTGGGGCGTCCTCCGTTACGTACGGGACCCCGAGGGCGTGGAGGACCCGGAGGTCCCCCTGGAGTACGACCTCGAAGAGCCGCCGGCCTAGACCACCGGTCCCGCCACCACCGACACCGTCTTCGGCAGCGAGACACCCGAACCGTCCCGGCGCGGGTCCGGCTCCGGGAGCTGGACCGGGGTGCCGTCCTTCTGCGCCGCCCGCGCCGGGGCCGGTCCCGCCCAGGCGAGGGACAGACAGTCCTCGCCCTTCAGGAACCGCTGGCAGCGCACGCCGCCGGTGGCCCGGCCCTTGCGCGGGTACTGGTCGAACGGGGTGAGCTTGGCCGTCGTCTGCACGGAGTCGTCCAGCGTCCCGCGCGAGCCCGCCACCGTGAAGACCACCGCGTCCACCGCCGGGTCGACGGCGGTGAAGGAGATCACCTTGGCGCCCTCGGCGAGCTTGATGCCCGCCATGCCGCCGGCCGGACGGCCCTGCGGGCGGACGATCGACGCCTGGAAGCGCAACAGCTGGGCGTCGTCGGTCACGAACACCAGGTCCTCCTCGCCGGTGCGCAGCTCCACGGCGCCGACGATCCGGTCCCCCTCCCGCAGCGTGATGACCTCCAACTCCTCCTTGTTGGACGGATAGTCGGGCACCACGCGCTTGACCACACCCTGCGCCGTGCCCAGCGCGAGGCCCGGGGACGACTCGTCCAGCGTGGTCAGGCACACCACCGTCTCGTCGTCCTCCAGGGAGACGAACTCCGCGAGCGGCGCACCCCCGGACAGGTTCGGCACCGTCGCCGTGTCGGGCAGCTGCGGCAGGTCGACCACGTTGATCCGCAGCAGCCGGCCGGCCGACGTCACCGCGCCCACCTCACCGCGCGCGGTCGCCGGGACCGCCGAGACGATCACGTCGTGCTTGGCGCGCCGGTCGTCGGCGTCCTCGGCGAAGGGCTCGCCGTTCGCGGTACGGGCCAGCAGCCCCGTCGAGGACAGCAGCACGCGGCACGGGTCGTCCGCCACCTGCAGCGGCACCGTCGCCACCGCGGTGCCCGCGGACTGCAGCAGGACCGTGCGCCGGTCGGTGCCGAACTTCTTGGCCACCGCCGCCAGTTCGGTCGAGACCAGCTTGCGCAGCTCGGCGTCCGACTCCAGGATCCGGGTCAGCTCCTCGATCTCCGTGTTGAGCCGGTCCTTCTCCGCCTCCAGCTCGATGCGGTCGTACCGGGTCAGGCGCCGCAGCGGCGTTTCGAGGATGTACTGGGTCTGGACCTCGCTCAGCGAGAAGTGCTCCATCAGGCGCTCCTTCGCCTGCGCGGAGTTGTCGCTGGAGCGGATCAGCCGGATGACCTCGTCGATGTCCACGAGAGCGGTGAGCAGGCCCTCGACCAGGTGCAGGCGGTCGCGACGCTTGCCGCGGCGGAACTCGCTGCGCCGCCGGACGACGTCGAAGCGGTGGTCGAGGTAGACCTCCAGCAGCTCCTTGAGGCCCAGGGTGAGCGGCTGGCCGTCGACCAGGCAGACGTTGTTGATACCGAAGGACTCCTCCATCGGCGTCAGCTTGTAGAGCTGCTCCAGGACGGCCTCCGGGACGAAGCCGTTCTTGATCTCGATGACCAGGCGCAGCCCGTGCTCACGGTCGGTGAGGTCCTTGACGTCGGCGATGCCCTGCAGCTTCTTCGAACCGACCAGGTCCTTGATCTTGGCGATCACCTTCTCCGGGCCGACGGTGAAGGGCAGCTCCGTCACGACCAGGCCCTTGCGGCGCGCGGTGACCGTCTCCACCGCCACCGTGGCACGGATCTTGAAGGTGCCGCGGCCCGTCTCGTAGGCGTCCCGGATGCCGTCCAGACCGACGATCCGGCCGCCGGTGGGCAGGTCGGGGCCCGGGACATGCCGCATCAGGGCGTCGAGGTCGGCGTTCGGGTGCCTGATCAGATGGCGGGCGGCCGCGACGACCTCGCGCAGATTGTGCGGCGGCATGTTGGTCGCCATCCCGACCGCGATCCCGGAGGCACCGTTGACCAGCAGGTTCGGGAACGCGGCGGGCAGGGCGAGCGGCTCCCGCTCCTGGCCGTCGTAGTTGGGGACGAAGTCGACCGTGTCCTCGTCGATCGACTCGGTCATCAGGCTGGTCGCCGCGGCCATCCGGCACTCGGTGTACCGCATGGCGGCCGGCGGGTCGTCGTTGCCCAGCGAGCCGAAGTTGCCGTGGCCGTCCACCAGGGGCACGCGCATGGAGAAGGGCTGCGCCATGCGCACCAGCGCGTCGTAGATCGACGCGTCGCCGTGCGGGTGGAGCTTGCCCATGACGTCGCCGACGACCCGGGCGCACTTCACGTACCCGCGCTCGGGGCGCAGACCCATCTCGTTCATCTGGTAGACGATGCGGCGGTGCACGGGCTTGAGGCCGTCGCGGGCGTCCGGCAGGGCGCGCGAGTAGATGACCGAGTACGCGTACTCGAGGTAGGAGCCACGCATCTCGTCCACGACGTCGATGTCGAGGATCCTCTCCTCGTACGAGTCGTCGGGCGGCGGGGTCTTCGTGCTGCGGCGGGCCATCGCTGCCGGCTCCTCTTTTCTGGTCGCTCGCCTACGGGTCGCTCACCCTTCGGCTCGCTCTTGCTGAAGCGGTTGACGGGATATGACGCTGACCATTGTGGACCGCGGCACTGACAGCGCGGGCCGTGACCCGGTGCCGCGCGGTCCGGTCCGGCCCCGGGGGAGTACCGGACAGGCCCCGTCCGCGGCAGGGCTGCCCGCAGGCTACGCGATCCGCTGTCGGCGTACGTCCCGCGGGAACTTCGCCCGGCGTGCGCACGCTTGCATATGGTGGCAGGACCGGCAGGAACACCGCGGTTTCACGACCGCCTCCGCGAGCGAAGGGACGTACATGCCCATGGGTCACACGACCACGGCCGAGGCAGGCTCCGGGGGCCTGACAGCGACCGAACACCGGCTGGCCAACGGTCTGCGCGTGGTGCTCTCCGAGGACCACCTGACCCCCGTCGCGGCGGTCTGCCTCTGGTACGACGTCGGCTCCCGCCACGAAGTCAAGGGACGTACCGGTCTGGCTCACCTCTTCGAGCACCTGATGTTCCAGGGTTCCGGGCAGGTGAAGGGCAACGGCCACTTCGAACTGGTGCAGGGCGCCGGCGGCTCGCTGAACGGCACCACCAGCTTCGAACGCACCAACTACTTCGAGACCATGCCCGCCCACCAGCTGGAGCTCGCGCTCTGGCTGGAGGCCGACCGCATGGGCTCGCTGCTGGCCGCCCTCGACGAAGAGTCCATGGAGAACCAGCGCGACGTCGTCAAGAACGAGCGCCGGCAGCGCTACGACAACGTCCCGTACGGCACCGCGTTCGAGAAGCTGACCGCCCTGGCCTACCCGCAGGGCCACCCCTACCACCACACACCGATCGGCTCCATGGCGGACCTGGACGCGGCGACGCTGGAGGACGCGCGCGCGTTCTTCCGCACCTACTACGCGCCGAACAACGCCGTCCTCTCCGTCGTCGGGGACATCGACCCCCAGCAGACCCTCGCCTGGGTCGAGAGGTACTTCGGCTCCATCCCCTCCCACGACGGCAAGCCCCAGCCGCGCGACGGCTCGCTGCCGGAGGTCATCGGGGAACAGCTGCGCGAGGTCGTCGTGGAGGAGGTCCCGGCGCGCGCCCTGATGGCCGCCTACCGGCTCCCGCACGACGGCACGCGCGCGTGCGACGCGGCCGACCTGGCGCTCACCGTCCTCGGCGGCGGCGAGTCCTCCCGCCTCTACAACCGGCTCGTACGACGGGACCGCACCGCGGTCACGGCCGGGTTCGGGCTGCTGCGGCTGGCCGGGGCGCCCTCCCTGGGCTGGCTGGACGTGAAGACCTCCGGCGACGTCGAGGTGCCGGTCATCGAGAGCGCGATCGACGAGGAGCTCGCCCGGTTCGCCGAGGAGGGCCCCACCCCCGAGGAGATGGAGCGCGCCCAGGCCCAGTTGGAGCGCGAGTGGCTGGACCGGCTGGGCACGGTCGCGGGCCGCGCCGACGAACTGTGCCGGTACGCGGTCCTCTTCGGCGACCCGCAGCTCGCCCTCACGGCCGTCCAGCGCGTCCTCGAGGTGACCCCAGAGGAGGTCCAGGAGGTCGCCAAGGCCCGCCTGCGCCCCGACAACCGCGCGGTGCTCGTCTACGAGCCGGTCTCGGCGGAGGCCGCCGAGCAGGCCGAGGACGTGGACGTACCCGAGGACCCGGAGTCCGAGGCAACCGTGGACGCAGGCGACCAGAACGAGGAGGCCGGCAAGTGAGCGAGCTCGCCGCTATGGAGTTCCACCCGCAGCCCCAGGCGGGCGAGGCCAGGCCGTGGGCGTTCCCGGCCCCCGAGCGCGGCGCGCTCGACAACGGTCTGACCGTCCTGCGCTGCCACCGCCCCGGCCAGCAGGTGGTCGCCGTCGAGGTGCTCCTGGACGCGCCCCTGGACGCGGAGCCGGCCGGCCTGGACGGCGTCGCCACGATCATGGCGCGGGCCTTCTCCGAGGGCACCGACAAGCACTCGGCGGAGGAGTTCGCCGCCGAGCTCGAGCGGGCGGGTGCCACGCTCGACGCGCACGCCGACCACCCCGGCGTCCGCCTCAGCCTGGAGGTTCCCGCCTCCCGCCTGGCCAAGGGGCTCGGGCTGCTGGCCGACGCCCTCAGGGCGCCCGCGTTCGCCGACGACGAGGTCGAGCGGCTGGTGCGCAACCGTCTCGACGAGATCCCGCACGAGCTGGCCAACCCCTCCCGCCGCGCAGCCAAGGAGCTGTCCCGGCAGCTCTTCCCGCCGACCTCGCGGATGTCCCGGCCGCGCCAGGGCACCGAGGACACCGTCGCCAAGATCGACTCGGCGGCCGTCCGCGCCTTCTACGACCGGCACGTGCGGCCCGCCACCGCCACCGCCGTGGTGGTGGGCGACCTGACCGGCATCGATCTGGACGCACTGCTCGGCGAGACCCTGGGCGTCTGGCAGGGCTCCTCGGCCCAGCCCCGCCCGGTGCCGCCGGTGACCGCCGACGACACCGGACGCGTCGTCATCGTCGACCGCCCGGGCGCCGTCCAGACCCAGCTGCTCATCGGCCGCGTCGGCCCCGACCGGCACGACCGGGTGTGGCCCGCCCAGGTGCTCGGCACCTACTGCCTCGGCGGCACCCTCACCTCCCGCCTCGACCGTGTGCTGCGCGAGGAGAAGGGCTACACCTACGGTGTGCGCGCGTTCGGGCAGGTTCTGAGGTCCGGCCCCGAGGGCGACGGCGCCTCGATGCTCGCCATCAGCGGCTCCGTTGACACCCCGAACACCGGTCCCGCGCTGCAGGACCTGTGGACGGTGCTGCGCACGCTCGCCGCCGAGGGGCTCACCGACGCGGAGCGCGACGTGGCCGTGCAGAACCTCGTCGGGGTGGCGCCGCTGAAGTACGAGACGGCCGCCGCCGTGGCGAGCACGCTGGCCGACCAGGTCGAGCAGCACCTGCCCGACGACTTCCAGGCGACGCTTTACCGGCAGCTCGCCGCCACCGGCACGGTGGAGGCGACCGCGGCGGTCGTCAACGCCTTCCCGGTGGACCGTCTGGTGACCGTCCTGGTCGGGGACGCGGCGCAGATCAAGGAGCCCGTCGAGGCGCTCGGCGTCGGCGAGGTCTCCGTCGTGGCCGCCGAGTAGCCGACAGGGCTCGGCGGGAACGGCAGCCGAGCGGCGGTCGCGGCAGCGGCACGCGCGCGTGGGGCCCTGGTGACCGATGGATCGCCAGGGCCCCACGGTGTTCCCGAAAGTCCTCGCAGGATGTCCGAATTGAGGCAGAGGTTGCCTGTCTGCCCTGTGGGATGCGCTACAAAAACCCTGTCGCGTTTGAGGATTGAAAGGCGCGCCGCTTAGCGTCGTCCGGGCTGTTCGTCAGGCATCGCGCCGCACCCGCGGCACCGGACAGTCATCGCCGAGTCCCCGTACGGCGCGAGCCAGGGGAGCCGGGGACCCATCGTCCCTTGGGGTGAATCGGACGCCCGCGCACACCGCGAGGGGGTCCGTAGGAGACCTTCCTGCTCCGAACCCGTCAGCTAACCCGGTAGGCGAGAAGGAAGGAAAGGACCAGCCACTTCATGGCGTTCACCCGCGCCACCGGGAAGCACCGCCGTCCCAGCCGGATGCACCGCACCACCGCCCGCGCCGCGGGCGTCGCGGCCCTCGCCACCACGGGCGCGATCGGCGCCCTCGCCGCCCCGGCGCTCGCCGCCGAGCCCGCGCCCGCGCCCGAGCAGACCGCCCTCACCCCGGTCATCACCATCAGCGACTCGGTCCCCGAGCAGATCGACGCCCAGGCCACCGCCCAGAAGGAGGCCGCCCAGCTGAAGGCGGCCGAGGAGGCCGCGCGCAAGAAGGCCGCCGAGCAGGCGAGGAAGGCACGCGAGGCGGCCCAGGAGGCCAAGGCACGGGCGGCCCGTGCGGCCGAGCGCAAGCGGCTGAACGCGTTCGTCGCGCCGATCACCGACTCGTACGTCTCCACCGGCTACCAGGCCAGCAGCTCCCTGTGGTCGTCGGGCTCGCACACCGGTATCGACTTCCACGCCGCGAGCGGCACCGCCGTCCACGCGGTCGGCTCCGGCACCGTGGTGTCCACCGGCTGGGGCGGGGCGTACGGCAACCAGATCGTGATCAAGATGGCCGACGGCATGTACACCCAGTACGGCCACCTGTCGTCCATCGGCGTCTCGGTCGGTCAGAAGGTCACCCCGGGCCAGCAGATCGGTCTGTCCGGCTCGACCGGCAACACCACCGGGCCGCACCTCCACTTCGAGGCCCGCACCGGCCCGGACTACGGTTCGGACGTCGACCCCATCGCCTACCTCCGCAAGCACGGCGTGAACGTCTGACCCGAATCGCCCCCAGGAACCCCGAGATCCACCCCCCCACCCGAAGCCCCGGCCCGAGAGCCGGGGCTTTCGTGGTTTCCGCACCTCTGCACCGGCCTTCACTGTCCAAAAAAACTCCATGGATTCCGGCCCGCCGTCGGAAATTCGCACGCATTGGAATAGAGTCACGGAACGGGCGTCAGTCGGCGGCGTTTCACGGGGATTATGGCGGAGGTCGGTATGCGTATTCCGGCGCACTCGGTATGCACGGCGATCCGGGACGACATCGTGGCCGGTGTCTACGCGCGCGGCAGCCGGCTCACCGAGGAACTCCTCGCCCGCCGCTACGGCGTCTCGCGCGTCCCCGTCCGGGAGGCCCTGCGCACCCTGGAGGCCGAGGGCTTCGTGGTGACCCGGCGGCACGCGGGCGCGTGCGTCGCCGAACCGACCGAGCAGGAGGCCGCCGACCTGCTGGACATGCGCGTGCTGATGGAGCCGCTGGGCGCCGCCCGCGCCGCCCAGCGGCGCACGGAGGCCCATCTCAAGGTGCTGCGCGGCCTGGTGAGACTCGGCCAGGAGCGGGCCCGCAGGGGCAGCAGCGAGGACCTGCGCTCCCTGGGCGGCTGGTTCCACGAGACGCTAGCCCAGGCCTCCGGCAGCCACGCGCTGACCTCCGTGCTCACCCAGCTGCGGCACAAGATCGCCTGGATGTACGCGGTGGAGGCACCCGCCGACCCGGTGGAGTCCTGGGTGGAGCACGGCGCCATCGTGGACGCGGTGGCGCGCGGCGACGGCGAGCGCGCGCGGGCGATCACGGCGCTGCACACCGAGCGGGCGACGGCCGCCCACCGGCTGCGTTTCCCGGGCACCGCCGACCGCCCGGAACGTGTGAGGGCTTCGCAACAAGCCGTAAACATGCCGAGCCTGCGGAATTAACACGGGCACCGTATACAAAGAAGAACAATTCGGCGGGGTGTATTTTCCGTGCTCGAATTCCTGGTGTGCGGAGAATTCCAGGTGAAACGGCGGAGCCGCGCCGCCCGAAAGGGGCGACGCGGCTCCGCCGTTCTGCGCGGTCCGTGGTTCAGACGGTCTCGGGCAGCTCCTCGAGCCCCTCGGAGACCAGCTTCGCCAGACGGTCCAGGGCGGCGTCCGCGCCCTCGGCGTCGGAGGCGAGCACGATCTCCTCGCCGCCCTGGGCGCCGAGGCCGAGGACGGCCAGCATGGAGGCCGCGTTGACCGGAGTGCCGCCGGTCTTGGCGATCGTCACCGGCACGCCTGCGGCCGTGGCGGCTCGGACGAAGATGGAGGCGGGGCGGGCGTGGAGGCCCTCGGCCCAGCCGACGTTGACGCGGCGCTCAGCCATGTGTTGCTGCCCTTCAGTTCTCGGTGTTGCCTAGACCGCTCTGTTGTCTAGACCAGTTTCCCATATTCACGAAGCGTCCCCGGACGGTGCTTCGTCCCGTCCGGAGCCGGTGTCGGATCGCGGCCTCGATCCGACACCGTCCTCCACAGACTGCCTCGCGCCGCTGTCGGACGCGAGCCGTACTCTGGGGCCCATGCAGACCCCGGCGGACCGGCAGGACCGGCACGAGTACCCCGCCCACTGGGAGGCGGACGTGGTGCTGCGCGACGGCGGTACCGCGCGCATCCGGCCGATCACCGTCGATGACGCCGACCGGCTGGTCAGCTTCTACGAACAGGTCTCGGACGAGTCGAAGTACTACCGCTTCTTCGCTCCGTACCCGCGCCTGTCCGCCAAGGACGTCCACCGCTTCACGCACCACGACTTTGTGGACCGGGTGGGACTCGCGGCCACGGTCGGCGGCGAGTTCATCGCCACCGTACGCTATGACCGCATCGGCGCCGACGGCATGCCCGCCTCCGCGCCCTCCGACGAGGCCGAGGTCGCCTTCCTGGTGCAGGACGCGCACCAGGGCCGCGGGGTCGCCTCCGCCCTGCTGGAACACATCGGGGCCGTCGCGCGCGAGCGCGGTATCCGCCGGTTCGCCGCCGAGGTGCTGCCCGCCAACACCAAGATGATCAAGGTGTTCACGGACGCCGGGTACACCCAGAAACGCAGCTTCGAAGACGGCGTCGTACGCCTGGAGTTCGACCTCGAACCCACGGACCGCTCGCTCGCCGTCCAGCAGGCGCGGGAGCAGCGTGCCGAGGCCCGTTCGGTCCGGCGGCTGCTGGTGCCGGGGGCGGTCGCCGTGGTCGGCGTCGGCCGCACGCCCGGGGGCGTGGGGCGCGGTGTCCTGGGCAACATCCGGGCCGCCGGCTACACCGGACACCTGTACGCCGTGAACCGGGCCTTCCCCGAGGACCTGAAGGAGGTCGACGGCGTGCCCGCGCACCGTTCGGTGCGGGACGTCGACGGCCCCGTGGACCTGGCCGTGGTGGCCGTGCCCGCCGAGCACGTGCCCGAGGTGGTCGCCGAGTGCGGCGAGCACGGTGTGCAGGGCCTCGTCGTGGTCTCCGCCGGGTACGCGGAGGCCGGGCCCGACGGACGCGAGCGGCAGCGAGCGCTCGTCAGGCAGGCCCGCACGTACGGCATGCGGATCATCGGGCCCAACGCCTTCGGGATCATCAACACCTCGCCGGACGTCCGGCTCAACGCCTCCCTCGCCCCCGAGATGCCGCGCCCCGGCCGCATCGGGCTGTTCGCCCAGTCCGGTGCCATCGGCATCGCACTGCTGTCCCGGCTGCACCGGCGCGGCGGAGGGGTCACCGGCGTCACGGGCGTGTCCACCTTCGTGTCGTCCGGCAACCGCGCCGACGTCTCCGGCAACGATGTGCTGCAGTACTGGTACGACGACCCGGACACCGACGTCGCCCTCATGTACCTGGAGTCCATCGGCAACCCCCGCAAGTTCAACCGGCTCGCCCGGCGGACCGCCGCGGCCAAGCCGCTGGTGGTGGTCCAGGGCGCCGGATCCGCCCCGCAGGGGCATGCGGTACGGGCCACCCGGCTGCCGCACACGACCGTGTCCGCGCTGCTCAGACAGGCCGGGGTGATCCGGGTCGACACGATCACCGAGCTGGTCGACGCGGGACTGCTGCTCGCCCGGCAGCCGCTGCCCCCCGGACCGCGGGTGGCGATCCTCGGGAACTCGGAGTCGCTGGGCCTGCTGACGTACGACCAGTGCCTCGCGGAGGGACTACGGCCCTCGCGGCCGCTCGATCTGACGACGCAGGCCTCGGCGGAGGACTTCCACAGGGCGCTGTCCCGGGCGCTGGCCGACGACACGTGCGACGCGGTCGTGGTGACCGCGATACCGGCGATCGGGGAGGCGTCGCCCGCCGACGCGGAGCTGGCCCAGGCGCTGCGGTCGGCCGCCGCCGGTGTGCCGGGGAAGCCGGTGCTCGTCGTGCACGTGGAGCTCGGGGGTCTCGCGGAGGCGTTGTCGGCCGCGGCCAGTACGGCACCGGCCTCGCCCGAGCGGGGTGACACCCGCCGCCCCGCGGAACGGCCGCCCGTGGCGGCGGTGGACCGCCGGCCCGCGCCGGCCGCGGTCGCCGATCAGAACTGCTCGCGCCTCATCCCCGCCTACCCCGCCGCCGAGCGGGCCGTCCGTGCCCTCGCCGAGGCCGTGAAGTACGCGCAGTGGCGCCGGGAGGCCGCCGACCCGGGGAAGGTGCCCGAGTACGAGGACATCGACGAGAAGGGGGCGGCCCGGCTGATCGGCGGGCTGCTCGCCCGCGGGCAGGGCCTCACCCTCGGCACGGAGGAGACCTGCGAGCTCCTCGGCACGTACGGCATCCGGGTGCACCGCGCGCTGCCCGCGCCCGACCCGGACACCGCCGCCGAGGCCGCGCGCACCCTCGGTTACCCCGTGGCCCTCAAGGCCACCGCCCCGCACCTCAGGCACCGCGCCGACCTGGGCGGCGTACGCCTCGACCTCGCGGACGAGGACCAACTGCGCTGGGCGTACGCCGAGTTGACCGGGCTGTTCGGGGGGCCGGACGAGCTCCGGCCGGTGGTGCAGACGATGGCACCGCGGGGCGTCGACACCGTCGTACGGGCCGTGATCGACCCCGCGGCCGGCGCGGTGCTCTCCTTCGGGCTCGCCGGAGCCGCGTCCCAGCTGCTGGGCGACATGGCGCACCGGCTGGTCCCGGTGACCGACCGGGACGCGACCTTCCTGGTGCGGTCGATCCGGACGGCACCGCTGCTGTTCGGCTGGCGCGGCTCGACCCCCGTCGACACGCCGGCCCTGGAGGAACTGCTGCTGCGCG